>JAHEYW010000061.1 GCA_023251395.1 Bacteroidales bacterium | reverse complement strand
ATGAGCTTCCGGAATTCAAAAGAACAGTTCTGGAAGTACTTCGGCAACCTCTTGAAGACAGAGTGATAACAATCTCAAGGGCGAAATTCAGTGTAGATTACCCTGCCAGCTTTATGCTTGTTGCCAGTATGAACCCATGTCCATGTGGTTTTCATAACCATCCTGATAAAGAATGTATGTGCTCTGCAGGTATGGTCCAGAAATACCTTAACAGAATCTCAGGTCCGCTACTTGACAGGATTGATATACATATAGAAGTTGTGCCGGTAAATTATGATAAGCTCTCGGATGTCAAAAATATCGAAACATCTGCTGTCATAAGGGAAAGGGTTGTAAGAGCAAGATCGATCCAGGCCGAAAGATTCAGAAACATGAATGGTGTTTATTCCAATTCCCAGATGAGTTCAGCAATGCAACGAAAGTATTGCTATATAGATGAATCAGGAAGCCGGTTGCTTAAGACAGCAATGGATGTAAGGGGTTTATCAGCCAGAGCTTATGACAGGATACTGAAGGTTTCAAGAACCATTGCAGACCTCGATAATTCAGAAAATATCAGGGCAGAACATATTTCAGAAGCTATTAATTACCGTAACCTCGACCGCGATGGATGGGCTGGATAAAAGCCATCCGGAGTATATGAGAACAACATTAGTGTTGTAAAAATAAACACATGTTGAATAAATATACACTGTCTCTAAATCCATTGTTTGACAGGCATTTGAGTTGCAATATCAGATAAATTGTATAAAAATTCAACAATGTTTGCTGCATAGTCAATTCTGATATTATTCATAACAATCAGATATACAATAAAATATAAGCTTTGGCACTATTGTTGGTATAGCTCAGGCATAATTCAATATTATTATGCATGCAAAACAAATGAAAACTATAAAAATGAAAAAGCTGGTTATTTTATTTTCAGGATTATTTCTGATCGTACAATTAAGTTCCTCAGCAAAAGTCTCAGATCAGGGAAATGGCAAAGATTCACTCAGGGTACTTAGCACTCCCGGACTTTACGGCCTTGCTTCAAAATGGAGTGATGAATATTCGAAGTTATATCCGGATAAACCGGTAAAAACAGTAGCTATAGGCGACCCGAAACAAGCCATGAAAATTATCTCCGAAGGAAATATAGCTTTTGTCCCGGGTGATTTTGCTGCTTTCGGAAATCGTGAAACATGGAGCGTGGTCGTTGGCAGAGATGTAATAATACCGATAATTAATTCGAAGAACCCATTCCTTGAAGTGTTGTCGGTAAAAGGTGTTTCACAGACTTTAATATCAGAAATGCTGAAAGCTGCATCTTCAAAAACCTGGGGAAGCATCCTAAACAGTAAGGATGTAAACAAGGCTGAAGTATACATTGCCGGCGATGAGTCGCTAAAGCCTGTTCTTGGTGATTATATAAAATCAGATGTTGCTGCAATAAAAGCAACGGAGCTGAAAGACAGCAGGGAAGTGATTGCCCGGGTTCAGAAAGACCCATATGCAATTGGCTTCTGTAAAATGATAAATGCTGTTGATTTCAAAAACCAGGCACTGGTTGAAAATATAAGATTATTACCAGTCGACAGAAACGGAAACGGAACAATTGATTTCTCTGAAAAAATCTATGACGACTTCAACAACTTTTCAAGAGGTGTCTGGATAGGAAAATATCCAAAAGCACTTTACAGCAATATTTATTCAATCAGCTCAGGAGAGCCTAAAAATGAGGCTGAACTCGCATTCCTTAAATGGGTACTTACTGATGGTCAGCAATATCTATATGACAACGGATATTCAAATCTTCTTCTGAGTGAAAGAGTATCATCAGTTGATAAGATCAATACTGCAAGGGCTTATACACCTGTTGAAGCAGGTGGGAATTCATTTCCGAAAATTGCTCTTATAGTTCTGGTTTCGGTCCTGTTGACAGGTCTTTTTATCAATCTCTCAGTAAGAATTTACAGACGCAGCAGAGCAGTTGCAGTTTCATCAGGCTCGGGTTACCGTTCACCTCTGACTGAAAAAACCATTCTGGTTCCTAAAGGACTTTATTTTGATAAGTCCCATACCTGGGCATTCATGGATCAGAACGGAGTGGTAAAGGTTGGAGTTGATGATTTTCTTCAGCATGTAACAGGCCCCATAACCAGGATCAAGGTGAAAGCACAGGATACAAAAGTAAAGAAGGGTGAAGCTATAATGTCTATTATCCAGAATGGGAAACAACTTAATCTTTATGCCCCGGTTTCTGGGAAAATTATTGAACATAATCATAATCTCGACTCAGATTCAACATTGATAAATTCCTCCCCCTATAACGAAGGCTGGGTTTATAAAATTGAACCTGATAACTGGAACAGGGAAAGCCAGTTATTATTCATGGCTGAAAAGGAGAAGGAACATATTAAAGAGGATTTTGCAAGACTGAGAGATTTCCTGGCAATGGTCCTTAATCCGGATAAAGTTATGTATGCAATGGCAGTATTGCAGGACGGGGGTGAACTAAGTGACGGTGTCCTTCATGACTTTGGACCTGAGATTTGGGAGGATTTCCAGACCAAATTCATTGACCCTTCAAGGCAGGTTTGGTTTTACGAGATAATCTGATAACCTCAAAAACAAGAAATTATGCATGTTAACAGAAGAAATTTCTTCAAAGTCCTGAGTGTGACAGGAGCTGCCCTTGCCTTGGGTAATGAAATGAAAGCCGCTCCAAAGCCAAAAAGCAGCATTGAATTCTCAGGGATTCTTTATGATTCAACGCGTTGTGTCGGATGCCAGACTTGCGAATCATCATGTTCTGAAACAAATAATCTTCCTGCCCCAGATGGTACTCCTGCACCGGGAGTCGTCAGAAAGACTGACGAGAAACACAGGACAGTAGTAAACGCTTTTAACACCTCAAAAGGGGAAGCATTTGCCAAAAAGCAATGTATGCACTGTAATGAACCGGCCTGTACTGCCGCCTGTCTTACAAAGGCTATGTATAAGACAAAGGAGGGAGCTGTGATCTGGCGGGGCGAAAAATGTATGGGATGCAGGTATTGTATGGTATCCTGCCCGTTTGATGCACCCAAGTTTGAATATCACAGTGCCAACCCGAAAATTGAAAAATGCACAATGTGCTATTCAAGAATAATGGAAGGAAAGGTACCTGCTTGTGCCCAAAACTGCCCTGCAGATGCTCTGCTATTTGGTACACGAAGGAATCTGATAAAAGAGGCAAGAAAAAGAATAGTGGAAAATCCTGATAAATATGTTGACCATATCTACGGTGAACATGAAGCAGGAGGAACGGGATTCCTTTATCTTTCAGCAGTGCCATTTGAGGAGCTTGGCTTTAATACTTCACTTCAGCCGAAATCATATCCTGAATTGTCAAAAGGATTCCTTTATAGTGTTCCGACAATTTTCGTCCTATGGCCGGCAATATTGCTGGGAATCAGGGAAGCAACAAAAAATAATCAACTAAATGATGAAGAACATGAGTAACCTGGAATACACTATGGCTAAAGACAATGATGGACAGCCCATTATGAGGTTTCTTGCCAGTGAGTTTAAACCACGAGGCAGATTCCTTACCCCATTTAATATTATATCAATACCCATTATGTTTCTGGGACTTGTCCTGATCATTATACGGTTCTGGAAAGGCCTTGGCGCTGTGACCAACCTTACACAGGAGGTTCCCTGGGGCCTCTGGATAGGTTTCGATGTTGTTACAGGTGTTGCTTTTGCCGGCGGAGCATATGTCCTGACATTTATGGTATATATCCTGAATATCCGGAAGTACCATTCTATTGTAAGAATAACTGTCCTTAACGGCTTCCTGGCATATGTATTTTATGCAGGAGCACTTCTTTTAGACCTGGGAAGACCATGGAATGTAATAAATCCGATTATTGGCAACAGCTTCGGAACAAGCTCTGTCCTGTTTCTTGTAGCCTGGCACTTCCTGCTCTATATGATTGCCCAGTTAATTGAGTTTTCACCTGCTATTGCTGAATGGCTCGGTGCAAAAAGAGCAAGAAAAATTCTGTCGGGAATGACAATAGCTGCGGTTATTTTTGGTATCACCCTTTCTACTTTGCATCAATCCGGCCTTGGAGCGCTATACCTGATGGCAAGGGATAAAATACATCCTCTATGGTACAATGAGTTCATTCCTATCATGTTCTTTGTTTCAAGCATATTTGCGGGTCTTTCAATGGTAATTTTCGAAGGTTCGATCAGTAACAAGGTATTCTCAGATCAGATCAATGAAGACCATCACAAGTCTCATAATGGGATAGTTATCGGACTTTCAAAGATCTGCGCTGTTGCAATGTTTGCTTACTTTTTCCTTCAGGTTCTGGTTTTTATTCATGGGAAAAGGTGGGAGTTGATAAATACACCTATGGGATACTGGTATCTTCTTGAAATGCTGGGTTTCGTTGTACTGCCAATGTCCCTGTTCTTTTACAGCTACAGAAAAAACAAAATAGGACTGATTAAAGTTGCATCTGTAATAACAATGATCGGTGTCATCCTTAACAGGCTTAATGTCACTGTAATAGGTTTTAGGTGGGATGCTGCTGTCAGATACATACCTACCTGGATGGAGCTAGTCGTCACTCTTGCTGTCATTTTTACCGAAATATGGATTTTCAGATGGGTTGTAAACAGAATGCCAGTGCTTCGAGATTCTCCTTCCTGGGTAAATGAAGAATAAGTATGATATATTCAATAATCTAATAAACAAAACAATGGACGGGTTCAGTTATTACAATATTTTTGACACGAAAGGAATTGAATACTTAATCATCATCTCCTTCCTTGTCCTGATTATTCCCTTCTGGGTAATTATTAACAAAAAAGCCACAATTAAGAGACAGATAAGAAAGGCACTTGGAGTACTTTCTTCATCGGTATTAAGGATTCCACAGGGCATTTATTATTCGAGGAACCACACCTGGACTTATCTTGAAAAATCGGGTAATGCAGCTGTCGGACTTAATGATCTTCTTCTCCATCTTACAGGGGAGGTAAAAGTTAAGCAAGTTACAAAAGCGAATTCAAATATATCCAGGGGAGATCTTGTGGCAGAAATAGAAAACAATGGTAAGCTTTTACAGATCTTCTCCCCGGTTTCCGGCACTGTAGTTAAGGTGAATTCGTCACTCAACGATACCCCTGAGTTATTAAATGAAGATCCCTATGGTAAAGGATGGATTTACAGGATCAAGCCGTCTGACTGGGTAAATGAGACTGCTTCTTATTACCTTGCTGAAAATGCTGTTACATGGATAAGATCTGAACTGGACAGGTTTAAGGATTTTCTTGCAAATTCTCTTAAGAAACATTCTCCGTCAACCTCCATGGTTATCCTTCAGGATGGAGGTGAGCTGTGTGATAAGCCACTTTCTGAACTACCTGCTGAAGTTTGGCAGGATTTCCAGAAATCTTTTTTAAATTAGAAAGTTGTTAAGACCGGAGATATTTCACTTTCCAGGTTGCTGCATTTGTTAGTGAGATTGAATATAAGGTATTGAAATACACTTAAATATCAATGCCTTACATAATATTACGGGTCAGAGCATCAGTCTCTGTCAGGAATAAAGTAATAAGCTTTCAGGCCTGACAGAGATAAACTAATTTATATGAGGCCAAAAATGGGACCAGAGAATTTGAATCAGGGAAATGGAAAGGTTCTTGCTTTTTTTAAGAAGTATCTCAACTTCCGTTCATCTATCTACAGCAGGGTAGTTTATTTGATTACAATTTCTTCATTTATCCTTTTTTTATTTCTCGGAATCATATTCAGATCGGTATATGAACAATACCTGAATACCGTTATCCGTCAGAGCGGAAATAATATTGGTTCCATTGTTGAAGGCTCCCTGTATCATTCTATGATGGAAAACGATAAGGGTTCGCTTCAAAGTACTCTTGATGTGATCAATACAATGTCAGGCATTGATGACGTCAATATGTATGACAATAAAGACAGCCTCGTCTATACTTCTTTCTCACCCGAATCGGGAAACCATAGTAATCCTAACTGCCTGCAGTGTCATAATAATATCAGGACAATGTTTCCTGTGAAGGAAAAATCATACAGGATAATTAATGTCAAAAGTGAATGTAGTATGAATGATAACGATAACAGGCACAGGCATCTACTCATAAGATCACCAATCCTGAATGATAAATCATGCTATACTGCATCATGTCATGCTCATCCTGAAAGTGAAGAGCTGCTTGGTTCGCTTATTATCAAAATACCGCTTGCCGACCTTGATAATGCTGTGAAAAAATCATCCGCGCAGTTTTACCTGCTCGCAATATTTATTACACTGCTTCTGGTGATGGTCCTGATTTTCTTCACCAGGAAAAAGATCAAGGATCCACTGAACGACATCATAAAGGCCAGTATTGCTGTTTCCAACGGAAGCAAGAGTGCAAGGCTTGATATTAAACCTGACTCCCTTGACGATATGAGGATGGTGGCGCAGGCATTCAATGATATGCTTGATAATTTACAAAAAGCGACAGAAGAACTTCAGAACTGGTCTCAACAACTTGAATATAAGGTTCAGAAAAAGTCGGAGGAGCTAGGTGCCGCACACAATGAGCTTATTCAGATCGAGAAAATCGCCTCTCTGGGAAAACTCTCCTCCTCCGTGGCACATGAAATAAACAATCCTCTTTCAGGAATTCTGGTATACACAAAGCTTATTCATAAGCAGCTTAGTAATCCGGAATTGTATGCATCAAAAAAAGATTCAATTCTGAAGCATCTTAAATTAATTGAAAATGAGACAAAAAGATGTGGAGATATCGTCAAAGGCCTTCTCGATTTCTCAAGGAAAGATCAGCAGGATTTTGAATCCAGACACCTGAATCAGATCCTTCAGGAGACCTATGAACTAATGACGCATCCGATAACCATTGCAAATAATAACTTTGTTAAGGATCTCTCAGCCAGATCAGACCTTATAAACTGCAGTCCGAATCAGATAAAACAGGCTTGTGTAGCAATTCTGGTTAATGCATCCGAAGCAGTAAGGGAAAATGGTGAGATCATTCTTTCCTCTGTTAATCCTGATCAGGATTCAATAAGGATCGATATTACAGACAACGGAATTGGAATCCCCGAAGACGATATTCAGCATATTTTCGAACCATTCTTTTCAACCAAACATGATACAAGTGGTATAGGATTGGGTCTTGCAATCGTTCACGGGATAATAAAAAGCCATAACGGAAAGGTTGATGTAAAATCAGAACTTGGAAAAGGAACTACCATATCAATAACTCTGCCTTTAATCAGAACCTAAAGACAATATAATGACAAAGAAGATATCAATACTGATAGTTGACGATGAGGACTCTGTCCGGGATTCACTCTTAAATTGGTTCATTGAGGACGGATACAGGGTTGAATGTGCCGAAAATGCTAAAAAGGCATTGTTAATTCTTGAGTCGGATACTTTTGACATTATTCTGGCCGATATCAAAATGCCCGGAATGGACGGACTGGAGATGCTCAGAAGGATAAAAGTCCTTAAACCTGATTCTATCGTGATAGTAATGACAGCATTTGCCACAGTTGACACTGCTGTTCAGGCCCTTAAGGACGGCGCATTTGACTATGTAACAAAACCATTTGATCCGGATGACCTGTCTCATCTTATAAGAAATGCCTCCAAACAAATCACCTTGGCTGAAGAGAATGAGAACCTAAGGAATAAAGTTGTATCGCTTGAAAATGTTGAAGATCTTATTGGTACCAGCGATGCGATGAAAAAGGTGTTCCAGGATATTGAGAGTGTGGCCCAGTCGAGTTCTTCAGTTGTTATAACGGGAGAAAGTGGTACAGGCAAAGAACTTGTTGCAAGGGCAATTCATTCAAATTCACCAAGAAAATTCTTTCCGCTGGTTAGTGTTCATTGCGGTGCTCTGACAGAAAGCCTTCTGGAAAGCGAATTATTTGGTCATGAAAAAGGAGCCTTCACCGGAGCAATGTATAATCGCAAGGGTAGATTCGAGATGGCTGATAACGGCACGATCTTCCTCGACGAAATCGCCACCATATCACTCAAGATGCAGATAGATCTTTTAAGAGTACTTGAAACAAAAAGTTTTGTGAGAGTAGGAGGCAACAAGGAGATTACATCCGATTTCAGAGTGATTTGTGCAACAAATAAGGACCTGAAGTCGCTCGTTGAAAAAGGTGAATTCCGTGAAGATCTTTACTACCGGCTGAATGTTGTAAATATATCTATACCTCCGTTAAGAGGGAGAAAAGAAGATATACCTCTCCTCGTGGATTATTTTATAAGAAAATATTGTACCTCAATGAATAAACAGCCGGTATTCATTGAACCGGCAGCTTTAAAGCGACTCGAGGAATTCAATTTTCCGGGGAATGTCCGTGAGCTGGAAAACATGATTGAAAGAGCAATTGTTGTAGGAAACGGGAAAAAAATCACAGTTAGGGACCTGCCTCTGGAGAAGAGTGTTATGACCACCTCGATTGAAAGTCTTGACGACCTTGAAAAAAACCATATCTACCAGATTCTGGTGAAGTACGGGTGGAATATTTCAAGAGCTGCCAAAGCACTGAAAGTTGACCGGGTAACACTCTATAACAAGATCTCAAAATATGGTTTAAAATCACCGGAATCATAGCATTTCATTTACAGAATCATCTTCCTTTCAATGTCTTAGGGCTAATCTCACCTGATTAAGAATGGATCTCCGGAACATAACACTTATCTCTTTCGGATTTTTCGAAAAGGATCTCCTTACAAGAGTCGCTGATTCTGTTAAACAGGAATACCCTTTCGATATTATTATTAAAGAAGGATATCTTGACCTGAGTGAGTATTTTGACCCAGTAAGAAGACAATATAACGGGAATAGTCTTCTTAAGGTAATTGACACTTCATACGCTGTTGATGATGACAAGACAATGGGGCTTTTCAGTGTAGACCTTTTTATTCCTATCCTTACATTTATATTTGGTCAGGCATTTCTCAGAGGCAGATGTGGCATTGCATCAATATACAGATTAAGTAATGAACGTTATGGCATTAAAAACGATGATGATCTGCTTCTTGACCGGTTCAAAAAAGAGGTAAATCATGAGCTCGGACATACCTTTGGCCTGATCCATTGTCATAATCCCGTATGTGTAATGAGATCAAGCACCTATGTAGAAGATATTGACCAGAAATCCTGGACTCTTTGCCCAAAATGCAGAGAGGAACTGAATTTGATTCCTGGGGCCCGGTAAGTGTTTATTGATAGGTCCATAAGCCTTTTCAGGAGACTTTCAATGCAATACTTTTTATTCTTGGGAATATTCCATTCAGCTGATGCAATCTCCTCATTGCAAGCTTTTTTCATAATTAATTGGTAATATTATTCTTAATTGTTATTTTTATAATCAAATAACCTGGCCGTTTATCTTTTTATGGAGCTTACAAGACGGATACGCGATAAAATGATGAAAGAACGCCTGATGTTCGTTTACAGGGGCGTTGTTACTAATGAAAATTCTGCATCACTCCTTATGCTGCTTGAAAAGGAAATGGAAGATTCCGAATTCGGTTTTGTTGGAAGAAAACGACTCTTCATGTTCGTTCTTGAAAGCCTTCAGAATGTTTCGCGACACAGCGATCGCAATAAATATTCTGATATGTCGCTTGTTGTTTATTCAAAAACAGATACCGGCTATACTGTAACAACAGGTAATGTAATTGAGAGCTCAAAGATCGAGGATCTCAGAGGCAAACTTTATGAGATTAATAACCTTGATTCCGGTGAAATAAGGAACGTATACAGGTCTATGCTCAGCAATGCAGAATTCAGCAGCAAGGGCGGCGCAGGTCTTGGCCTGATTGAGATGGCAAAAAAAACAGGAAATAAACTTGATTATGATTTTATACCCCTTGATGATATATTTTCTTATTTTATCTTAAGCAAAACCGTTGATTCCGGAGGCGTTGGTATGCATAATACTACAGGCGAATCAACATTCAGGGGAAAAGCCGTTGCCCAGCTTGAAAGACTTATGGCAGACAACAATGTATATCTGATCTGGTCAGGTCATTTCTCGTCTGATGTAGGAAAAGAGGTTCTGTCATTTACAGAGACAAAATTGTCGGAAGAGGACGTTGATTCTATGTTGAGACGAAGGGTTTTCAGTATTCTCGTTGAAGCGTTAGAAAATGTTGCCAAGTACAGTCCGGGTAAAGAAGAAGAGGAAAAATTCGGAATGCCTGTTGCTGTAATACGCCTCGATGCTGGGGTTTATTTGCTGACAACCGGTAATCTTATACTGAACAACAAAGTACAGGCGCTAAAACAGAAGCTGGATACTATTAATGCTTGTGACAAGGCAGGCTTAAAAGAGTTATTCAAACAAGCACTGATTGTGCAGGATATTGAATCTGACAGTACCGGTAATATGGGTTTGATTGAGATGGCCAGGAAATCAGGTAATAAGCTCCTGTATCAGTTTGACAAGGTGAATAATCAGTATTCCTATTATATGCTTACAATAAAGGTTGAAGAGCACTTCGATTAATCGACTGATCTCAGCGTCAGTTCATTTCCATTCCATTCGGCATAATGCCCTTCACGTATCCAGTCACCCAGGAAAAATATTTGCGAACCTTCTTTCAATGGGAAGATTCTTGCAATATGCCTGTGACCGAAAATAAAATAATCAATATGAGTATTCTCAGCTCTTTCTTTAGCATACTTTATCAGGTCCTCTTTTTCCTCTCCAAGGAACGGGACTGAAATACCCTTCCCCAGTCTGCTGTTAAGTGACCAGGCGTGTCCGATCCCAATACCTATCCTTGGGTGAAGAGCAGAATAAAGGAACTGTAAAGGTTTGTTCCGGAAAATAGCCAGAAGGATCTTGTAAAAAACATCTTTTGAACCGAGACCTTCACCATGTGCTATGTAAAAGACTTTCCCTTCTAATATGGTAACAATGGGTGTTGTGTGAATCATAACTCCACACTCTTCAATGAGGTATTTTCCGATCCACATATCATGATTACCGGTGAAAAAATGTACTGGAATACCGGAATCGGTCAGTGAGCTTATAGTACCAAGAAACCTGGTGAATCCTTTGGGAACAACAAGCCTGTATTCCCACCAGAAATCAAAGATATCTCCCACCAGAAATATTTCTTTAGCCTCAGGAGCGATCGCATTAAGCCATCTTACAATTTTTTTTTCCCTTTCAAGAGGATCAGTCCCGGCAGGCAGACCCAGATGGAAATCAGATGCAAAGAATATTTTTTTTCTGTCCACCAAGGTATATTATTAATTTCCGAATAATTGAGTGAGTTTCAACTGCAAATTTTTTCCATGCAGGTCCTTTCCTATGATCTTTCCCTGTTTATCATAAAGATAATTGTAAGGAATTACCTGAATGTTATAAAGCCTTGCCGTAGGAGCTTTTATTGGATCATCTTCTATAACACTTATCCACGACAGTTCATCAAACTTGACTGCTCTCTTCCATGTATCTGCATCCTGATCAAGGCTGATCTGGTAGATCTCAAATCCTCTTGATTTATATGTTTTATACAGCTGTTTAAATTCCAGGTTCTCAGCAACGCATTCATCCGAAACGCTGGCCCAAAAGCTTAACAGTACATATTTGCCTTTTAATGATGAGAACAGAACCCTGTTGCCGTTAATGTCTTTAAGATTTGGATCAAGAGTTATCTCAGGTGCATTTTTAGCCGCATTCTCAATTTTGGCAAGGAACATCTGGTTCAAGCCTTTTTCAAAATCCCTTTTCAGCGCTTTTGCCTGCTTTGAATTCGGATAATGAAAGTTCAGAGTGTCGGACACCAGCTTGAAAAACTGCAGATCATGTGAGTCATAGAATACACTTGTATTATCATCAATTCTCTGGTAAAGAGCTTTGATAGATGCAAATGAATTCATATTGGCCAGAATGAACTTTATACTGCTATTTCTCTGATTCTTGATGGTTAGCTTATACTCGTTTAAAAGAACCTCCTCCTTAGCCTTTAATTCAGGGCTATTTGATACTTTTTCATACTCGGTCCTGAGGGAATCAATTTTTCTCTTTGTTTCTGCCAGTACAATGTCAAGCATTTTAAGTTTTGAGGTTCCTTCAGAGCCGAAAACATCATATTCATCAGAGATATTCTTTCCTGTAAAAGTCAGTTTAATCTTTTCGCCCGGAACGGCCAGGAGTGTAACAAAGTCTGTTGGTGAAATACTTATCTCGTAGAACTCAGGATCAGAACCTTTAAGCTTAAAGCTGAAATTACCATTTCTTTTTATTTTGGCAGAATCTAGTTTTACGTAAGTATCGACATCAATCCTGCCCAGATATACTTTTTTATGGTCTTTGGTTTTAAAATTTCCATTTATCCTGATAGAGTTTTTGTCAGTACAACCCGTCAGGATTAAAACGAACAGAAAAAGGGAGGCAATTCTCTTCATATCAAAACATTATGTCTGGCTACCTGTTGATTTGAATTACTATAAAGTCTATTTAAATATTTCAGCTAACTTATCCTCAAGGCTCTGCCCTCTCAGATCTGATGCTATAATCCTCCCATCCTTATCCAGAAGGAGGTTAAAAGGTATGGCTTCAATTCTATAAAGGGGAACAACAACTGAATTCCAGTACTTCAGATCGCTCACATGAACCCATTGACCTAGCTTATCATCTTTAATACCAGCAAGCCAGTCTTCCCTGGTCTTATCGAGCGAAACCTGGTAGATATTGAACCCTTTTGAATGATACTTATTGAATACCTTAACCAGGTTGGGATTTTCTTTCCGGCATGGTGCGCACCACGAAGCCCAGAAATCCAGTAACACTATATTTCCCCTTGTGGAACTAAGAGTTAAAACCTTGCCATCAGCTGAAGGTAAGGAGATCTCGGGGGCAACGGTTCCTTTATCCAGTGCCGCTCCTGCACCCGATCTTTCTACAAGAGCCTGAACCTGTTCGTGGAGTGATTTAACAGTTGGCGATTCAGGATACTGACTCATCAGAGATGAATCAACTTTTAAATAGTATTTAAGATCCTTTTTCTGATCAAGCACATAAACCTGCGGAACAACTTGCTGATACAGGGCATAAAGACTAATCATTGATTTTATGTTCTGATCAATATAACGCTTCGTATAGATATTTATTTCCTTCAGATATTGCTGTGCCATGCTGTCCAGAGCCTGTATTACCTTTGGCAGATCAGGACTGTTGACATTATTTGAATATATCTCATTCAGACTCCTGATTTTATCGATAGTTCCCCTTAGTGCTTTATTATAATCTAACATCTTTTGAGTTCCTTTTGAACCCTCAACAGATCTAGGATAATTAAGTGAATCATGATGTGCTTCAATCCTTATTTTCTCACCCGGTTCAGCCAGCATAGTAAAGAAATTACTATTGTTTAATCTGATCAGGAGGAAGGATGGGAGTTTTATTTCATATTTAAAGTCAAACTTACCATCTTCCGATACTACAAGTGAATCAACTGTCTTAAGTTTATCTGACTGCAATTCAATAAGATAGAGATATTCGCCTTTATGGGCATCTGTCAGATTACCATATATCCTTGTTGAACTGTCCCTGCAACTTATTGCAATAAGGATCAGAATAAGTGCCAGTACAAACCTGTTGTTCATAATAATGAATGTTATATGAATAATAATTTAGGTCAGTGTGCAAAGTTATTCTTTTTTCTTTCCTGACATACCTTTACTCATTTTTGCATATCAAAGATGACTAATTATTAAGAAAGTCTTACTTTCTGAGTATCTTTAGCTCTTTTAACGTCAATGCATTTGCAGTTTTCACGAAAAGGGGTTAAATTAAGAGTTTTAATAAGTTAATAATATTATTATGGCTTATATTAAGTTCGACAAGAGCAAGGTTGTCAATCTGGAATATTCACTTAGCCGTGAAATATTGAGAACAAACAGGGCCGGAACTTATTCATCAACAACAATTGTCGGATGTAACACACGAAAATATCATGGTCTGCTTGTTTGTCCTGTTGACGAGCTCGGAGGCGATCGCTATGTGCTTCTTTCCACTCTTGACCTTACTGTTGTAAACCATGACAGGTCTTTTAATATTGGAATACACAAATATAAAGGTGATTTTTTCAGTCCGAAAGGGCATAAGTATATTGAGGAATTTGAGACTGAGAAGATCCCGATGATGATATACCGGGTGGGTGGATTCATCCTTAAACAGGAAAGAATCCTTGTGCACTATGAAGAACAATTTCTCGTCAGGTTTACTGTACTCGAAGCGAATGAGCCTATGAAACTCCAGATCAGACCATTCCTGGCATTTCGGAACGTTCACCAGCTGACACATGCCAATATGAATGCAAATACCAAGATCGATTTCATAAATAATGGCATAAAGGCCCGGCTATACGAGGGATTTCCCTGGTTGCATATGCAGCTTTCTGAAAAAGCTGAATTCATCCAGGTCCCCGACTGGTATTACGGAATAGAATATCCGGAAGAACAAAAACGGGGATATGATTTTTCTGAAGACCTTTTTACTCCTGGTTTTTTTGAGGTAGAAGCCAGGGAGGGAGATACAATTATCTTTTCAGCTTCAACAAAAGAAGAAAAGCCCTCGGGGCTTAAACAAAAATTCACTAAAACAGTTTCAAATAAGATACCAAGGGATTGCTTTGAAAATT
>JAHEYW010000060.1:7711-14809 GCA_023251395.1 Bacteroidales bacterium | reverse complement strand
AATGGGGTGGCGCATAACGATTAGATCGCAATAACTGTTCACCATCCTTATAGTGTCGTTCAGAGTCTCACCTTTGGAAACACTGGTACTTGATGAATCTGAAAAACCAATGATCTTTCCGCCAAGCCTGCTTATGGCACTTTCGAAACTTAATCTCGTCCTTGTAGATGGTTCAAAAAACAGAGTAGCTATGACTTTCCCCTCAAGAAGATTACTGGATGGTTTTTTCTCAAATTCTGAAGCAAGTTTAAGGATCTCTATTATTTCATCTTTTGAAAAATCGTCTATTGAGACTAAACTTCTGTTTTTCATGAAATTATCTGGTGTTAAACTTGTAGATTGAAGTCTTTCAAAAATATATAAGAATTGGAAAAGAATGCTTGAACTGTTAATAAGTATTAAAAACTTTTCAATAGGAACTAATCAGTATAGAGCCAGGTCATGACGACTCCCTCAATCGAGTTGAATTTATTCAGGATTTTATCCTTCATGTCTTCTCTTATGCCAATGATTAAACTGCATTCCAGTCCAAAATCCTGACTCCTTTGAATGAGATCTTCTTCCTTAATATGCTTCATTACTTTATTCAAAATGGAGTAGGGGAATTCGATCTTATAATAAACATTAACAGTTAGTTCAATGATCTTTGAACTCGCAATTGCATCCATCGCTGAACTCCTGTATGCGTTAATCAATCCGCTGGTTCCAAGCAAAGTACCACCAAAATAGCGTATTACTATTATGAGAATATTGGTAAGCCCGAATGAATTAATCTGTCCCATTATAGGTTTCCCGGCAGTAC
Source organism: Bacteroidales bacterium (assembly GCA_023251395.1). GTDB lineage: Bacteria > Bacteroidota > Bacteroidia > Bacteroidales > VadinHA17 > LD21. The sequence goes on along the minus strand of JAHEYW010000060.1, from coordinate 14,007 downwards.
CGGAAGGTTCACCATCATCATTTACTCTCCATACTTTTCGATCAGGTCCTAAGACATATGCATAGCAATGATGCCTGGCGTCATGGTATTTTCTTTTGTATTCATCCAATTGGGATTTGACTTCGTCGGCCGATTTTAAAGGAATAGCAAAGGAGATGAACCTGCTGCCCTTTTCTTTGAAAAGACCTTGTGATACTGATTGTATTGTTTTGTATGTAGCTGGCATTTAACTAATCCGGGACAAAAATACAAAGTAATGGATTAATTCATTTGTGATAGCGTTATAAAATGATATTTTTGCATATATTAAATGTTCTGAAGATGAGTGTTACTCTTGATGAAAAGGATTTAAATAAACTCATTGTAATAGGAGACAGGATCCTTATTAAACCGAAGGTGCCGCAATCAAAGACAAAAAGTGGGCTATACCTGCCACCTGGGGTCTCTGAAAATGAAAAGGTTGCAATCGGATATGTTCTTAAAGTTGGTCCCGGTTATCCGATCCCTTCAGTAACAGATGTAGATGAACCGTGGAAAAACAGGTCTGATGAACCAAAATATGTTCGCTTGCAACCACGGGAGGGTGATCAGGCGATCTATATGCAAAGCAATGCAATTGAGATAGAATTTAACAAAGAGAAATATATAATTGTGCCACAGTCAGCAATATTAATTCTTCTGAGAGATGATGGTCTTTTTGAATAGATTCGGTGTTGTGAAACAGAAAAACCCAATTCAGGTATAATGACAGGGAGAAAAAAAGTTCTGATAGTCGAAGACGATTTCTCCAGCAAGCTTTACCTTAATAAGGTTCTGGAGAAGATGGACCTTGTATTGCTCAATGCAGGAGATGGGAAGGAAGCTCTTGAACTCCTCAAAGAAAATCCAGACATAGATATAATTTTGATGGATATCCAGATGCCTGTTATGGATGGTTATAGCTGCACAAAAAAAATAAGGGAATCAGGGAGCAGTATTGCCATAATCGCCCAGACTGCTTACGGTATGAGTGATGACAGAGACAAAATGATCTCATTGGGATTTAACGATTTCCTTATCAAACCGATATCTCAAAAAAACCTTGTTGAAAAAGTGTCAGAATATCTGTAGCGTCTTTATTCTTTCTCTGCATAAACTTGTATCTGGCGGAATTCTTTTTTAAAATCATTAATTTCATCTGACCATCTTTCTTTTTCTTTGCTAATTGGCATCTTGCTCTGAAGTGTTGTTCTCATGCCTGAATCACCTGACAGGATATCGAAAGGGATGAGATTATATTCATATTCATATGGAGGCTCTTTAAACTTCAGATCACCCTGATCAGTGGTTTCCAGGATCGCTTCAAATATTTCAAGTGCTGTTGCCACAGGCTTAAATCTTAATGTATCTGTTATATGTATCTGAATTCCATTGCAAAACAAGTTTGCAAACTTATTAAAAGTGGGAATAAAGCTATGTATTCTGAACGCACATCCTGGAATCTTTCTGTTAATAAGGTTTTTCAGTAGTTTTTCGGAATTAATAAATGGAGCCCCAAATAATTCAAAAGGAATAGTTGTGCCTCTGCCTTCCGACAGATTCAGTGCTTCAATAAGGACCATACCCGGATATACTTTTGCTGTTTCCAGGGTTGGCATATTGGGCGAAGGAAAGATCCATGGCAAGCCGGTTTTATCATACATCATTGATCTTTTCCAGTTTTTCATCCAGGTAATTCTGAGATCTAATTTTTCAAAATACTTTCCCTTTAGCCATAGAGCTATTTCTCCAATGGTCATCCTGTGGCACAAGGGAATGGATGCTCCACCAACGAAAGTAAAGAACTCATTTTTTAATACCGGACCATCAAATCCGATTGCAGCAATCGGATTAGGCCTGTCAAGGACCCAGAGGATTTTCCCTTCCTCACAACAGGCTTCCATGCATAATTTTACTGTCCAGGCATAGGTATAAAGTCTTGCTCCGACATCCTGCAGATCGACTAACAGAACATCAATATTCTTCAGCATTTCCGGTATAGGTTTACGATGTTCACCATACAGGCTGTACACAGGAATTTTGTAGACAGGGTGCAAATATCCTGACCATTCAATCATGTTATCCTGAGTCTGTCCGAACATTCCATGCTGCGGTCCGAAGATTGCAGCTAATCTGCAATTCTCACTTCTTGCGAGTAAATCAGCTATGTGGGCAAAATCGCTCGTAACACTTGGCGCATGACATAATAATCCGATTCTCTTTCCTTTAAGTTCTTCCGGAAAATTTCCAAGAATGATCTCCAACCCTGTCCTGGTCATATGCTAATCTTTATACAAATATACCTATCTGGTTTAAATTGATTTATAACATATATTTAAATAATGGAGTATGAATAATCTTTTTTAGTTTAGCAGCTTAATTTAATTTTCTTTGATATGTATAAAGTTAAACTAACTCTTGTTGTTCTTTTTGTTATATCATTTTCAGCATTTGCTCAGAAACCGCCGCTTGATCATGGTGTTTATGATGGTTGGAAGTCGCTCAGCTCGGCAGCTATCTCTGATGATGGAAAATGGGTGACCTATGAAATAAACCCTCAGCAGGGTGATGGGTGGTTATTTATTTATAATTCAGAAACCGGAAAGAGAGATTCTGTCTTTTGTGGTTTCAGAGCAACATTTTCCCCCGATTGCAAGTACCTTGTTTATCAGATCAAACCGACATTTGCCCAAACCAGAAAGGCAAAAAAAGATAAATTAAAAGATGATATGTTACCCAAGAATAACCTGGAAATAAGGCTGTTGGACGGTAATAATGATATATCTAACATTAAGAAGGTAAAGTCATTCTCGGTACCCGAATCAAATTCTCTCTGGATGGCTTACCTTCTTGAGAAAAAAACAGATGATAAAAAAGACGCAAGGCCTTCAGATAGCACCAGAACCTCAAGACCATCTGCCCGCGGAAGGAGAGCCCCGGAGCCAAAAGGAACAGAACTGGTAATTTTAAACCCGGTGCTTCATAAGGAGCAACGATTTGAAGATGTTACAGAATATGTTGTTGCAAGAGATGGTAAATCAATAAGTTACCTGCAGGTGTATTCAGATACTTCAAAGATCGACAGTTTCAAAGTAAACCTTTTTGATATCCAGAAAGAAACCAGTTCAGTTATATTTGAAGGAAAAGGATCACTGAAGAAATTAATTGAGAATAAAACCGGTGATAAACTTTCATTTTTATTTACCCAGGATACTTCTAAAATAAAGGTTTATGATCTATACTTTTCAAAGGGATTTACTCAAGCAGGCAAGATAGTGGATTCAAATAATCCGGCAATGATTTCTGGATGGTCCGTCAGCGAAAATGGCACATCCTATTTTTCTGAGAATGGGTCCAGGCTGTTTTTTGGAACTTCTGAGAAACCGATTAAGGAACCTGAAGATACTCTGCTCCCGGATGAAAAATATAAACTTGACGTATGGTCATGGGATGATTCTGTTCTGCAACCTATGCAGAAGAAACAGATTGAACAGGAACAGAAGAGGTCGTATATGGCTGTTTACCATCTGGACAAAAATCTGATGGTTCAACTGGCAAACAAAGAGCTGCCTAATGTACGTCCGCAGCAGAAGGGAAGTATTGATATTGCAATTGGAAGTTCTGACCTTAAATACCTCAAAGAATCTTCATGGGAAGGTGAATCAGCATCCGACTATTATATTGTCAACCTTAAGACGGGTGCTAAAAACCTTGTTCTTGAAAAATATGACTCAAGGCCAAACCTGTCTCCTTCAGGAAAGTACCTGGTTTACTGGGATTCCGGCACAAGGGTATGGATGTCGAGAAATATTGCCACTGGTATTGTAAAAACAATTTCAGGCGATATTAAGGTCCCATTATATGATGAGTTAAATGACACTCCAAGTGAGCCAAACCCTTATGGTATTGAGGGTTGGATAGATGACGATAAACAAATTCTGGTCAGGGACAGATTTGATATCTGGTCTCTCGATCTGGCAGGTGTTGAACCATCTGTGAATATTACTAACGGTTTTGGCAGAAAAAACTCTATTAGCTTCAGTTACCAAAAACTGGATCCGGACGCTGACTTTATCGGGAAAAAAGAAACTTTGTATTTATCATCCTTTAACAGTGAGAACAAGGAAGCCGGAATGTATACTCTGAAAGCAGGATCTGCAGCTGATCCTTCAAAACTCACAGAAGGCAAATGGGCTTTTGGACGAAGGTTAGTAAAAGCTAAAAAGGCTGAATCTCTGATCTGGCAAAAAGAAACATTTGAGATAAGTCCTGATCTCTACCTGAGCGATATGAACTTCAGTAAAGAAAGAAAGCTCTCTCTTACCAATCCACAACAATCAAAATATAACTGGGGAACCGTAGAACTGGTTGAATGGACATCGTTTGACAGGCAGAAACTTCAGGGTCTTCTTTATAAACCGGAAAATTTTGACCCTTCGAAAAAGTACCCGATGATCGTCTATTTTTATGAAAGGAATTCCGAGGGATTATATTCATATTTTCCCCCTGCACCAAGTGCTTCAATTATAAACAGGACATTTGCTGTAAGTAATGGCTATCTGGTCTTTATTCCGGATATTCCTTATGTAGAAGGTTATCCTGGTCAGAGCTGTTATAATGCTGTTATTAGCGGAACATATGCATTGCTTAACAGGTACAACTTCATTGATCGTAACAAGCTGGCGCTAGATGGCCAAAGCTGGGGAGGATACCAGATTGCTTATCTTGTAACTCAGACCGACCTATTTGTATGTGCTTATGCGGGAGCAGCTGTCAGCAATATGATAAGCGCATATGGAGGTATAAGATGGGAATCCGGGATGTCCAGAATGTTCCAGTATGAACACACTCAGAGCAGGATAGGAGGAACCCTTTGGGACAAGCCTTTGCAGTACATCGAAAACTCTCCTATTTTCTGGGTTCCAAAAATTAACACGCCTCTTTTATTAATGAATAATGATGCTGATGGAGCCGTTCCATGGTACCAGGGGATTGAATTTATTACAGCACTCAGAAGGCTGAACAAACCGGCCTGGATGCTTTCTTACAATGACGAAGCCCATAACCTGGTAAAAAGGCCGAACAGAAAAGATATTTCTATAAGGAAAATGCAATTTTTTGATCATTATCTTAAAGGTGCTCCGATGCCTTACTGGATGAAGAATGGGATTAGTCAGCTGGAAAAAGGTAAAAAAGATGGCTATGAGTTTGTAAATGAGAATGAGAGATAATTTCAGGCTGGTGTTTTTATTTTGTTCTAATTTTGTGATAGTTTTATAAATGGAATATAATATCATCAAAATGCGTTCGCTGGTTTTAATAATCGCTGTATCCTTTTTATTTGCAGGATGCAAACCCAAAAGAATTACCATAATTGAAACTACAGATGTTCATGGATACATCCTGCCATTTGACTATGTTGAAAATACACCTCTTGCCTCATCGCTGTCAAGTGCCTCAACGTATGTTAAATTAGTCAGGAGTAAGGATCATAACCTTGTTTTATTAGATAATGGAGATAACCTACAGGGGCAACCGGAAGAGTACTATTATAATTTCATTGACACAGTTGCTCCTCATTTTAATTCTGAGGTAATGAATTATATGCTTTACGATGCTTGTACTGTCGGGAATCACGATATTGAAGCAGGTCATCCGGTATACGACAGATTGGCTAAGCTTTACAGTTTTCCTCTGCTTGGGGCAAACGCTATTGATCTGAAAACAGGCCAGCCATATTTTAAGCCTTATACCATTTTGAACAAGAATGGCAAGAAGATAGTTGTCTTTGGTATGGTTACACCTGCAATCCCTACCTGGTTGCCACCGGAATTGTATTCTGGAATGGAATTCAGGGATATGCTGGCAACGGCAAAAAAATGGATGCCTGAAATATTCAATCAAAACCCAGATCTGGTTGTTGGTTTATTCCATTCAGGATGGACACGAAATAGAAACCTGGAACCAGCTGACAGTCTGAATGAAAACAGCTCTAATGCAGTTGCTTATCTTGTTCCCGGATTTGACATTATTTTCAATGGGCACGACCATAATGTTGCAAATGAGAAAATTGTGAATTCTGCAGGTGATACAGTCCTGGTTATTGATGGAGGAAGTCGCGGTGAGATTATGGGCAGAGCCGATGTGCTGTTTTCCAGGAGAAAGAGTAATGGAAGAAAGGTGAAAATAATTAATGGTTCTATCATCAAAACCTCTGATTATAAACCTGATAAGGATTTTATTACAAAATTTTCATCCCAGGATAGTATCATCAGAAA
>JAHEYW010000060.1:0-7701 GCA_023251395.1 Bacteroidales bacterium | reverse complement strand
CATCTGTCTCTTCCCGTAATGCTTACTTTGGCCCGTCTTCTTTTATCGATATGATACATTCCATTCAACTTGAAATAACAGGTGCGGATGTTTCATTTGCTGCTCCGCTCTCATTCGATGTCAGCATCGATAAAGGGCCTGTTACAGTTGGAGACATGTTTAAATTATACAGGTATGAGAATATGCTCTTTACAATGAGGATGTCAGGCAGTGAAATTCTTAAGTATCTGGAATACTCCTATTCAGGCTGGTACAATACAATGAAGTCGGCTGATGATAATCTTATGAAATTCAGGACTGGAAATGATGGTAAAATTATTTTGACCAACGGGAAACCGAGACTCAGGAATCAGACATATAATTTTGACTCAGCGGCAGGAATAAATTATACAGTTGATGTAAGTAAACCAGAGGGAAAGAGAGTTACAATAACATCTTTTTCAGATGGAAGAAGATTCAATAAGGATGGCTTATACAGAGTAGCAGTGAACTCATACCGTGGCACAGGAGGTGGCGGGCATTTTACAAATGGAGTTGGCCTTACTGCCCAGGAATTAAGATCACGACTTATCACCTCAACTGACAAGGATCTGAGATATTATATTATTAAAGCAATTGAAAAGAGAAAAGTTGTTGCACCTTCAGCTAATAAAAACTGGAAAGTGATACCTGTAGAATGGACTAAAATCGCAGCGCACCGGGACTCTGTTCTTATGTTTGGATCTTCCAGATAAGCTCTTTACTCAGTTTAGATTATTTATTGACCTGACAGAAAAAATATTAACAAATGATTATCCGTTTATAAATCAGATTCCGATTGAGATTGGCCGAAATACAGAAATATGATACTACCGGAAGGTCACTTCCTCTGGTTGAAGAGTTTTATTCGATTCAGGGTGAGGGATTTAATACAGGGAAGGCAGCATATTTTATAAGAATTGGAGGTTGTGATATTGGTTGTTCCTGGTGCGATTCGAGGTATTCATGGAATCCAGACCTCCATCCACTTGTCACTGTTGAGAATATCATAAAAAATGTCCTTGATTCCGGCGCTGATTCTGTAGTTGTGACTGGTGGTGAACCTTTGATGTGGAATCTCGATTTCATTTGTAAGAGATTAAAGGAAAATAAAATAGCTACTTTTATTGAAACTTCAGGTGCATACCCTCTTTCCGGTGATTGGGATTGGATCTGCCTGTCTCCCAAAAGGAATTCTCCACCCGAAGATGAAATCCTCTCAATTGCGAATGAGTTGAAAGTAATAATTGAGGATCAGGTTGATTTTATCTGGGCTGAAAAATACCGGAATCTGGTATCTAATGGATGCAGGCTCTATTTACAGCCGGAATGGAGCAGATTTGAATCAATCATACCTGACATTGTAGAATATATCAAGAAAAACACATATTGGAACATTTCTCTTCAGGTTCATAAGTATATGCATATACCCTGAAATGACTAAACGTCACTTATACATACTTTTTATTATAATGTTTATCCATGGAGACCTGATCTTTGGACAGGCACTTCATACCAACTCCAACAAAGCCTTAAAATCATACAATGATGGGAAACAAGCATATGATTTTATGGACTTCAGAAATGCTGAAGTTTATTTAAAAGAGTCAATTCGTATTGATAAAAATTTCTATGAGGCTCATATGATGCTGGGTGAACTAATGACAAAGCTCAGCAGGTTTTCTGAATCATCTCTTTATTACAAGGAAGCTGTCAGAATTGATTCATTATTCTATAAGCCAGTTTTTTTCCCTCTCGCAAATGCAGAAAAAATGTCAGGTAATTATGCAAATGCACTAGTTCATTACAATGTTTACCTGAAGCAGCCCGGAATTTCTGAAAAGAATAAAAATCTCGCAATCAGGAGCATCAGGGATTGCCAGTTTGCTGTTGATGCAATTAAAAACCCTGTCCCTTTTTCTCCAGTCAATCTTGGCGATTCAATTAATACAGCCGATGATGAATACTGGCCGTCAATAACTGTCGACGGGTCGACTTTTATGTTTACACGTCTTATAACTACAGGTAGAGCCAATCCAAGAAATCAGGAAGATTTTTACATCAGCAAGCTGACAAACGGTGCCTGGGGAAAAGCCTATAATGCTGGCTTCCCTCTGAATACTATTTCAAACGAAGGCGCCCAGAGCTTATCCTCTGATGGAAGATATATGTACTTTACAGCTTGTGAAAGGCCAGATGGAATGGGTAGATGCGATATATACTATTCTGAGTTTGACGGAGTGAACTGGTCACTACCAGTCAACGTGGGGCCTCCAGTAAACTCAACAGGATGGGAATCCCAGCCATCCATCAGCGCGAATGGACAGATGCTTTTTTTTGCGAGTAACAGGGCAGGAGGTGTTGGTGGTATGGATCTGTGGTATTCAATACTTGCTCCGGATGGCAACTGGAAGCAGCCTGTAAACCTCGGACCGGTTATAAACACAACTGGTGATGAAATGTCTCCCTTCATTCATTTTGATGGACACAGCCTCTATTTTTCTTCTAATGGCAGAGAAGGAATGGGCGGGTATGATATTTTTTATTCAAGAATGAAAAATGACTCTACCTGGACTGAACCTAAAAACCTTGGTTTTCCAATCAATACATTTAACGATGAACTGGGTTTGATAATTGATGCGAAAGGACAGACAGCTTATTTTTCATCAAAAAGGGATCCAGGTAAGGGTAAGGATATATATTCATTCTCAGTTTATGCTGGAATTAAACCTGATCCGGTTTCATATTTTAAGGGTACAGTATATGATAAGCTAACAGGAAAGAAGCTGAGAGCCAACTATGAACTGATTGACCTGAAAACCAGTAAAACTATATTATCAAGTCAGACTGATGTAAGGGGATCATTTCTTGTATGCCTGCCACCTGATAATAATTATGGTCTGAATGTCGATAAAGAAGGTTATCTTTTCTATTCTGATAATTTTATGCTGGAAGGTGTTCATTCTGCCAGTGAACCTTTTATTAAGAACATAGAATTAAGTCAAATACTGGTTGGTGAAAAACTTACACTTTCAAATGTATTCTATGAATTTGATTCATGGAAAATTACACCCGAATCATTTCCCGAATTGAATAAACTGGCAAAGCTCCTTACAGATAATAAAAATCTTAAAGTTGAGATTGGCGGTTTTACAGATGCTATCGGTACAAATGCATATAACCTTGATTTATCTGAAAAAAGAGCAAAATCGGTCAGGGATTACCTCGTTACGAATGGTATTAATTCGACAAGACTTACCTGTAAAGGTTTTGGGGCAACGTTACCCCTTGCAGATAATATTACGGGTGACGGCAGGAAACTTAACAGGAGGACTGAGATAAAAATAACCGGTAAGTAAAACAAACAAAAGAGACCGCGCCAGAAGTCTCTTTTGTTATCAGATTATTGCAGACAGATATTCAGAGATTTTATCAGATTGCCATCTTAGAGTTAAGGTATTTATTAAGTGTGAATTTTTGTTTCCCGGCACCTTTTGCAGGAACAGAAAAATAAATACCGGTTCCTGACGGGCCATTTGGTTCAACCCATATCCTGCCACCCATCAGGTTGACAAGCTTTCTGGCCAGAGTAAGATTAATTGCAGAACTTGCATCATTATGTCTGCCAAGAGATTCATTAAGGTTCTCAGTTTTAAGAAAATCGTCACATTTCTGAAATCCGTTTCCGGAATCCAGTAAATAAAATACCAGATCATCTTCCTTAAAGCAGTACCCTATTTTAATATAGCCCGATTTAGTACTGTTAAGTGCATTGTAAAAGAGGCTACGAATTACCCGAATAACCCTGTATGAATCGAGATACACCTCTTCCTGGTCTGAGAATTGATTCTCAAGTATCAGAACCAGATCCTTATGATCTTCCCGCTCTAAGATAACCCTGAAATCTGCGAGAAGCTCATCAAGAATCTCATTTATCCGGCATTTTACCAGTTCAGCTTTTGAATTACCCGTATCAATTATAGCTGAATCAAGAAAATTGTCGAACAAATACATTAGTTGTTCACAAGAACTAAGAATATGATTGCTGAATTCTTCTTTCTCATTTTCATTCAATCCTCCTTTATTTAAGAGGAAAGAGAATGCCATAATGGAGTTCATATGAGTTCTCATCTCATGCGACATTCCCGTTAACAGGGAAGGACAGTTAATCATTTTCATGATTTCTGCCTCTGCCTGTTGTTCACTGTTTTGTTTTAAAACAGACTGAGTAAATATATTATCCCTGATATTTGAATCCGGCCCGCTCATCTCAATTTTATAAGTGACAAGCCCTTAAATATGGCGTAATATCTTTTTTGCCTTAGTCCTGTATATGCTTTCTGACCAGGCAATTTTTCTAAGCTCTTTTATTGCTTGCTCTTTTTGTCCCATACCGATATAACATCCGACTAGATACCAGTTTGCCTGTTCCTGATATAAGCTGGCTCCTTTTTTAAGAACCTTATTAAACGATAATTCAGCATCAGGATAGTTTTTAATTTCCATATAGGAAACGCCAAGAAGAAACTCATACCTGGTATTCTCTGGTTGCTGCTTAAGGTAGGTCTGGAATCCCTCAATGGCTTTTAGGTAATCCTTCCTGTTGAAATTGTCAACCGCTTTGTCATAGGTTGGTTCCAATGACCTTGAAGTCTCAGTGCTTGCATAACCTGGGAGGTAGTTATCAAAGATTTGCTGTGAATTCATAGGTCTGTACTGAAAAATCAGACTTCCGATCACAATGGCACCTGTAATGATTGCAGCATATCTGAACCTGGGAGCATTAGAATTTCCGGAGGTAGTTGTTTCCACTTTCCTTGTTCTTTCAATGGTGTTCAGTTTGCCCCTGAGGTCCTGAATATCCTTCCTTTGAAGTAACATATCTGTCTTCCGTCTTAGCATTACTTCTTTTTGCAGCGATTCGTTGCCTTCAAGTTCTTTTTGGAACCAGGTTTTTTGAGCCCCATCCATCTCTCCGGCATTGTACCTTTCAATAAAATAAGAATAATCAATTGTTTTCATAGCACGTATTTTTAAACTTTCACATTTGCTAAGTTACAGTTCACCAGCAAGGACTTTTTAAATATAAAATCCTCACTATAAATATGATCTGAAACAGTCATCAATCCAAAAGAGGAGTATGACTTTTCCGGTATAATTATTATACCAAACCTTACCTTTCGGTCAGGAACATTACTGTACAGCTTGACCAACCGATCAAACTATTGTGGATATACAATTAGCGTATACTTTTATTCCACTATGTCCGCATTCAATTCAGTCTGTCGTTCCAGCTGAATGTTTCCTATTAGAAAAAAATCTATTAAATCCTGAAAGCAATTATAATTTGATGGGAGGAGTAGGAGGAGTAGGAGTTGGGTCTCCATCACTATCATCACCACCACGTACTGCTAACATTTCTTCATTTGTAAGAACATACTGTTCAAAAAGATCAAAATTCAGGGTTTTCATTTTCTTAGTTTTTAATTGATTAATGAATCGGGTAATTCGTATTTCAAACATACATGTCACTTGTACCTGTTTTGTGACACGAAAAAATCAATTATTTTTCAAAAAATTTACAATACTCACTAAATCAGTATTGTATGAGATAAGAATTTTGACTTTTTATATTGTACTAATCTGCTTTAATTAATTAATTTTAGCAGGAATCAAAACCATATATGACGAAAGATGATTCGGGCAGGAATTTTTAAAACCATACTTCATTACCTTTTTTGCTACATTCCATGCTTCCTACTATTTCTGACCGGAACGAATGGATCAGTCTTTGCAAGCCGGCCTGATAATGACTTTACTATATCATTGCAAAGTGTTCCGACAGCCAGAGGCATTGACGAAAGACTTCGAGATGCGATCCAGGGAAAATCAACTGAATCGATAGATAAACTGATTGATACAGTCAGTTATTTTCTTAGTAATAAAGTAAAAACGGATATTCCGGAAATAATCAACGCATGTTATTATTCAGGATATTATTACATAAAAATATCCAATTATGATGAGGCTTTGTATTTCTCTAAAAAAGCCTCTGAAATATGTGAAACCAATAATAAAATAGCAGTAGAGGTTTATGCAAAATGTTTGAATAACATAGCAATCTGCTATCAGAGAATGGGGGATTTCTACAAATCAATTGAATATATCGAAAGGTCTTTAGATAACGTTGTTATAAAGTCTGGTAGTAATCCGGATTTGGAGGCTACTCTTTACCAGTCTTTAGCATATAACTACATTTATTTGGGTGATTACGAAATATCAATCGATGTCGTCAACAAAGGACTCAATGTTATTCATAAAAATGCAGGTAAAGTAGATTTATCTACTATTAGACTTTTGTATATCACTAAAGGTTCAGCGTACTCTAGCATGTCAAACTATAAACAGGCGATAATTAACCTTGAAAAGGCTGAATCATATTATGTCCAGGAGGGTGTAAAAGATAGTTATTACGGAAATATGCTCGATAACCTTGCCACTGCTTATCACTTCTCTGATATGAAAGGGAAGAGCTACAACTATTTTGAGAAGGGAATGAGATTTATAATGAATGACACTTCATTCCTGGCATTTAGTTTGACCAAAAACTATGCTTTGGTATTGGCAAATGACAATAATGTTGACAAAGGTGAAAAACTACTTTTCGATTTTATAGCAAAAGTTCAGCATTCGCCTTTAAAGGACTCCCGTAATTACTATCGAATGCTTTGCGATTATGGAGATTTTCTGAGAGATTACAGAACCGGATCTAACATGACAGAAGGAGTCTTTAAACAATGTTATGAGTATGTAAATAACCATTTGTGGGACAGGAATCTAAGAAACAAGGTTACTCTGGGATATGCGAAATTTTTATATAAAACCGGTAAAACAGAAATTGCGCTTGATTCTATCCAGGCATTGCTGTTTGACACCGGTGAAATATCAGGCAGACATGATATCCTTTCTAATCCGGAATCAAAACCCGTCGGGGAAGCAGTAGATCTCTTAAAAAGCAAGTTTTCAATGTTGAAAAGTGAATATGCCAGAACTGGTGAATTCAAGTTTCTGCAGGCGGGTGCAAATACCTCTGAAGCCATAGTTAAAGTCCTTGAGAAAATCAGGTTGAATATTGGAGAGGAGGGAAGCCGGTTGAAACTGGGTGACAGGTACAGAGGAATATATATAGAGACAATAGACTGCTTCAAAGAATGCTACTTAAAAACAAACGATGCAAAATATCTTGAAAAGATCTTTTCATATTCTGAAAAAAGTAAGGTGGCAAGCTTACTGGCTTCTACGCGGGAAATGAAAGCAATTCAGACATATATCCCGGACAGCCTTGCTGATATAGAAAGAGAAACTCAACAAAATATAGGAATACTGGATTCAAGAATAACTGAAGAGGACCAGAAGGATAGACCCGACAGACTAAAAATTCAGGGATGGAAAGATGAACTGATATCAGTTACAGAAAAAAGAGATTCACTTATAGGATACTTTGAAAAGAACTTTCCCTCCTACTACTCATTAAAATTCAATACCAGAGTGGCAGATATGAAGGATATTTCTAAACTTTTTGGCCGGCAGGCTAACTATATAAGCTATATCGTTTCTGATTCACTTTTGTATATTCTCATTTCAAACAGAAAGCATTCTGAGTTAGTAACAGAAAAAATTGAC
>JAHEYW010000059.1 GCA_023251395.1 Bacteroidales bacterium | reverse complement strand
AAAGAGATGAATAATATATGAAGCCAACGGCAATTAAGCCAGTCACCAAAGAGATGAATAATATATGAAGCCAACGGCAATTAAGCCAGTCACCAAAGAGATGAATAATATATGAAACCATCGTCAATTGAGTCTCTCCCCTGCAAGGCCCGTAAAAGATTAAGTAAAAGGCAATTGAGCCGGTCACTTAAGAGATCAATGACAGCTGAAGCTAAGGACATTAAAATCAATCACTTAATTAATCAGTAACATATGAAGCCAACGGCATTTGGACCAGTCACTTAAGAGATGGGTAACAGATGAAATCAATTTAAAAGAACGAACATATTAAATTTAATATCAGTATTATATTGATTTATTCTATAAGTTAGCATAACATTCATGTTAAGAAATAATAAAATACTTAAAAATATTTCTCAAATTTTCTCTCTTTGCATAGATTTGTGATATTGGATTTAAATGTACCTTTCCGCAAGGGTAGCCTGATAATAACAGATATGATATAGTTCCATTAAAAAAATTAACCTGAAATAAACCAACTATGAAAAAAAATGTAAACTTCTCGATTGTCAAAATAATGATGAATAAATCGGGAAAGACCTTTGTAGCTTCCATTTCAACATTTTTTCTGCTATGGTTGCTGAGTTGTCCAATTTTAGCACAGCAGCCTGGTCAGCGGCCTGATCAGCCAACAGGTCAGGCTAAGAATGATGTTATTCCTCTTGAAAAGCGTATTGGTCACAGTGATCCGGCGAAAGCAATGCCTGGGAAAAATGTACATCAGGGTACCGGAACATTAGGTATGCAGACACTTCTTGGAAGAGGTGCGGTTACAGGACTGGCTTTTATGCATCATGGCCCACTTGGACCTAAAAGTTCAATCGGACATCATTTCCATACCAATTCAGATGAAATGTTTCTTATTCTTGATAACGATTGTGAATTTACAGTAAACGGACAAACTGCCCTGCTAAAAGGACCCATGGGAGTACCATGCAAATCAGGGAATTCCCACGCAGTATATAATCCAACAACCAAACCTGCTGACTGGGTCAACTTTAATGTAGTTACAACAATTGAGCAACCAAGACCTGCCGCAATGAATCCTCCTGCACAGGGGGCTCCTGGTCAGGGTGGTGGTTTCCAACGCCGCGGCGGCTATAATTATTCTGCTGATCCTTCCGGACTCTTTGAAATGGGAGACGACAGATCGACAGGTGTAACTCTTGTTAAGAAGCCAACCTTCATGAATACCGGCCAGCTGACAAAAGAGAATTTACGCCCTGTCATTAAAATGGATGGTAGAAAAGATACAGTATTCTACAGAAGAGCTCTCGGTCCTGGTGCATTTGAATCTAACTGGGCTTTTGTTGACCACCTTCTGATACCTGTAGGTTCATCTGTAGGAAGCCATTATCATGCCGGAGTTGATGAAGTATATTTTGTGATGAAAGGGAAAGGGAAAGTTCATGTTAATGATGAAGTAGCTGACATTGTCTATGGTGATGCTGTACCGGTTCGGGCTGGAGAAATCCATTCACTTGAAAGTTCTGCAACAGAACCGCTTGAGCTGATAATATACGGAATAGCACTGGAGAAAGGCAAACTTGATGTTGTTGATGTTCCTCTTTCAATGGCAAAACTGCAAATGTTCTTTGAAGTTGAACCGGCAAATTTTGATGCATTTGTGAAAAATTACATCGATGTTTATGTAGTTGCTTTGAGGAGACAGGTAGGATACCTCGGATCAAGGCTTCTTCGCCGTTTCCCGGATGATGTATCCAAAAAAATAGGTTCGCCGGAAACAAAGTTCACCTTTGAAATGGAACTCCTGTTCGATACCGAAGAGCACCGGGTTAACTGGACAAAAACCAAAGAACATGATGTAGCCTGGGCTAAAACATCAGGGATGGCTAAATCTTACCAGTGGTTTGGATATGATGTTGTTGGATGGGATCAGGTAGCTGATCCAATGGGGAAACGAAATATGACTATTGAAAAATAATAATTACTCACTTATATAAAACGACACAAACCAAAAATTATGAAAAGGACAATAACAAGAAATTTAGTCTTTCAGGGTATGCTGGCTTTGTTCCTGCTTATCCTCACTCAATGCGCTCCGGCACCTGAGTGGCAAAAGAAAAACAATGAACTTATCAAGCAATATTCATTGACTGAAAGACAGCTTACAGGTCTTGCAAAAACCAAGGTTGTTTCAAACCTTAAAGCAGGTAAAGTGACAACACTCGACAGTATTGCAACAGTCACCCTATATCCTGGTGTATCTGCAAAACTTTACTGGGGGATAGGAACAATGACCGGTGTTCTGACTCTTGAACCCAATGCTAAAATACCTGAGGAAGTACTGCCAGTTGACAGATTCCTGTTCGTGATTGACGGTGAAGTAAGCCAGCTCATCAATGGCCAGGAAGTCAAAATGATTTCAGTAAAAAGAGAAGCTCAGGATGGCACACACAGTATAACACCAAGAGTAGATTTTGTGTATCTTGAAAAAGGCAGCAAGAATGCTCTGACAGCTGGTCCGGCAGGAGCAAAAGTTGTGGAAGTATACAGCCCTGTTCGTCGGGATTATCTTAAAAAAGCCGGAGCTGCAGCTCCATCGCAGAATGTTGATGTTACCACCCCTTCAGTTCCGAACGTAAAACCAAATACAGTTTATGATCTGTACGATCTCCAGCTGACCGCTCTTACTGCAGGTGCAAACTCACGACTGATTACAGGGAAAAACACCCAGATAAGCTTTATTTCAATGGATCCGGGTTCACTTTTCGACCGTCATATTCATCCTGAAGAACAGACAATGCTTGTGCTCCGCGGCGGATGCGATGAAATACTGATGGATACAGAACAACCAATGGCAAAGAACAGTGTTACCTATATCCCTGGCAACATGGTTCATGGCGCAAAAGTAAGCGATCTTGGTTGCGATGCTATCGACATATTCTGGCCTGCAAGAGCTGATTACAGCGAGAAAGAAAAAGCAAGACTTGAAGCTTTTCATGCAATAATTCCTGAAGGCGCAAAACCAGAACTGCTTGTTGATGGAACCACTACCAAACCAGGTCTTATTTTCAGCGAAGGACCAAAATGGATGAACGGCAAAGTATATTTCTCAAATATGGGATTTGATCAGGGATGGGGAGCACATCCTGATAAGAGCTCTATTGTTGAACTGAAGCCTGACGGATCATACAGGAATATTTCCTATGGAAAGATGCAGTCAAATGGTCTTTATCCATATAAAAATGGTAACCTGATTGTTTGCGATATGATTGGTCATAAGGTTCTTGAGATGACAACAGAAGGTAAAGTTGTGAAGGTAATTGCTGACAAATATAACGGCAAATCAATTGATGGTCCAAATGATATTATTACAGATGCAAAAGGTGGTGTCTACTTTACCGACCCGCAGTTTACAATGGAAAAAGTAAAATTCCAGCCAGGGCGCGCTGTGTATTATGTATCTCCTGATGGCAAAAAAGTAACAAGAGTCACAGAGCCGAATGAGTTCGCTATGCCGAATGGTATCCTTCTTTCTCCGGATAACAAAACTCTTTTCATCAATAACTGCTATGATGATGAATCATGGTATCCCGTTGTAAGTACCAAAAAGAATACAATCTGGGCATATGATGTTAAGGAAGACGGAACAATAACCAACGGCCGAAAATTCTGCACAGTTTTCCTGGTTGACAATGTACTCGACAGAAAAGGAAAATCTTCAAGTTCAGACGGAATGGCAATCGACAAAATGGGTAACATTTATGTTGGTACCTATTACGGTGTTCAGATATTCAACGCTAAAGGTGATTTTGTTGGTATGATTAATCTACCTCACTTCCCTGTCAGCCTTTGCTTTGGTGATAATGACATGAAGACACTCTATATTGTCAGTTACCAGTGGGTTTATAAGATCCGTACCAATATGGAAGGATACGTAAACTATCTGAAATAGAAGAATTATCTGATTGGATTAAAATAAAGAGGTTGCCTCAAATATAAAGGACAGCCTCTTTATTTATTAATATTCTTTAACCAGTTATTCCACTGTCTGATCTTTCTTAATAATACTCTTAACAGCACCATCTCCAAGTCTTTCTCTGAGCTGGGTCAGGTAAAGGCTTCTTGGTGCGACATGCCTGTCCATTGATTCTATATGGCCCCTGGGCTTGGTATAATCCTGGAAAAATGTATTGAATATGACCGCATTTATACCAATATGACCGAATGAATAATTTTTAGCTGTCGGCGGACTCTGGGTGACATAATCCCCTTCACAATTCCAGAAGACAATATTTGCACCAGCCCAGCCGATATTTATATCCTTCCAGTATCTGGCCGAGAGGGGTGCTTTGATATTATCATATAGTCCTCCATTGATCCAGTTGGCATGAGGTTCACTTGTTGAAAAGGCATTTACTGCCTGGCAATCAAGAAATACATTGCCAGAGTTTCCCTGTCCAGATCCGCCAAGCACAAAATTATGCCGGCCTTTCTGCGAAAAACATCTTTGAACAAGAGAAAGCTGACCACTCATCATATATGTAAAGCGCCTGGCGCCAGCCCTAATTGAAACAGGCTCCCAGGATTCACAATCCTGAACGGTTATCCATTTTGTTGCATTTCCGGCGTTTACAACACTGCTGCCAAAGTGAAGACCCGTTATATTCCTTACCCATCCATTTTTTACATTAGTTAAATTGATGAAGTTGAAATAATGATTTTCATCTGAAAAATATTCATCACCTTCATAATGCTGCCTGGTCTTATCATCAAAGTTACCCCGATCCATGTTGCCGTAGGATGTCATCCTTACTGTTGGATTATATTCAGATATACCCCGGAGATTCTCAACCCCAACCTGTTCCAGGCGACCGCTGTCGTCACATTTGGCTATCTCTCCTCCGCCAAACCGCTCCTCAATTGCACAAAAGATCGGTGCGTCGATTGTGATTGTATTACCTTTTACATCCGTAATAACCCTGTCATATGTAATATTAAATGGTCTCCATCTGTTACGTCCGGCACCTATACTGTCTTCTCCAATCTCCTTAATAAATTCTTTGTTTCCGATACGTCTTACCACAACCTTGTCACCTGCCTTAAATACCTTGGCTGATACAACATTAAAACTACGGGCACCTACCGGGACATATTTGTCAGTAATAACCTGTTTAGTCTCTTCCTGCGGATTCAACCCGGAGGCCCCACTAATGGTAACAAGGGCTCCTCTCGACACTCCTCCTTGCCTCTCCTTTGGAACTTTACCTATAAGAATGGTCCCTATATCGCTCATTCCTTCGCCTCTTAGTACAACACCTGAAGCTTTTATGGTAATTGGTTTTTCAAGGTCATACATTCCCATCTTAAGAAGTACCGCTCCTCTGAAGCCAGAGGCATTAAGTGGCAGCGCCGATACCCTGTCAATCGCTGCCTGTATGTTCGCCGAATTATCTCCCAAAACCGGCCAGACTGTTTCTTTGTTTGCAACATAAGGAATTGGCACACCCCCTCCTTTATAACCTGCATTTGAGAAGTCGGGGATCTTATTACCCAGACTATCTGCAACATATACCAGTTTACCATCGGTACCGGGATAGACCAGGGTGGTTGTAGGCGGTATATCCTGGGCGCACAAAATTGATCCGCTGAATAATATCATCAGAACGGAAACATAAAAATTCTTAAGTTTCATAGTATTAATAATTAATGTGAATTATGATCTAAAAAGCTTATTTGCTGCAATGAGGTTAGTCCCGTAGTGATTCTTTAAACATTAGTATCAGGATTAATAGGTCAGATATAAAAGTAGGAAATAAATGAAAACTACGACAAGTTGTACAACACAAGTTCCCGGGCAATGGAAGTGACAAAAAAAGGACCTGTGGCAATTCTTCACAGGTCCTTTGAAATACAAATATTTTATGGGTTAATCAGATCATTAATAGATCCGATTTTGTCTACCATTCCTGTCCCCCCTTTGATATATTTCTGACAGCCTCTATTCCAAGTCTTTCCTTAAGTTGTGTAAGGTAAAGACTTTTAGGTGTTACATGTGTATCCATTGATTCAACATGACCATTCTTTTTGGTAAGATCCTGTAAGCCGGCATTAAAAATTACAGCATTGATTCCAATGTGTCCGAATGAATAATTTTGTGCTGTTGGTGGTTGCTGAATGAGGAAGTCGCCTTCGCAATTCCAGAAAACAATGTTAGCTCCTGCCCAGCCAATAATATAATCCCAATACCTGGCGGTAAGCGGTGCTTTAACATTGTCATATAATATACCGTTTACCCATCTGTTATGAGGTTCGCTGGTTGAATAGGGATTTACAGCCTGGCAATCGAGGTAGACATTACCACTGGCTTCCGAACCCTGGAGAACAAATGAATGACGCCCTTTCTGTGAATAACATCTCTGTACAAGGCATAACTGTCCGTTCATCTGGTAAATAAAGCGTCTTCCTCCTACTCTTGGAGAAACTGGCTCTCTCGATTCACAATCCTGTACCGTTATCCATTTTGAGCCTGCATTGCTTTGTACCACACTGGTGACAAAGTGAAGAGCACTGATATTCCTTACCCATATGTTCTTCGCATTAAAAATTTCAATAAAATTACTTACATGGTTTTCATCAGAATAATACACCTCTCCCTGATACTGAAATTTGGCATTTAATTTATCGCGATCCATATTGCCATATGTTGTGGTACGAACAGAAGGATTAAATTCTGATATCCCACGAAGGTTTTCCACTCCTGCCTGTTCTATACGTTCATCACTGTATTTTAAAATTTCACCGCCACCCCAGCGTGTTTCTATGGCAGTGAAAATAGTTACATCAGTTGTAATTGTATTTCCTTTTATATCGGTGATTATTCTGTCGTAAGTAATATTAAATGGTCTCCATCTGTTCCTTCCTGCTCCTACACTGTCCTCTCCGATAGCTTTTATCCAGTCCTGATTACCAATTCGTCTTACAAGCACTTTATCACCAACTTTAAAAGCTTTGGCAGAAACAACATTAAAGCTTCTGCTGCCTACTGGTACATATTTATCAGTAATTGTCTGTTTTGTTTCTTCAAGTGGTGCGATAGCTTTTGGGCCACTTATGTTTATAAGGCCGGCTCCTCTGCCATAAGCCTGTCTGTCTTTGGGTATTTTGCCGATCAGTATTGTTCCTATATCGCTATTCCCTTCTCCCCTCAGAACTACACCGGAAGCTTTAATAGTTACAGGTTTTTCAAGTTCATAGATCCCCATTTTCAATAATACGGCACCTCTGAATCCTGCAGCATCAAGCGGCAGAGCAGAGACACTGTCAATTGCAGCCTGTATCCTGGCAGAATTGTCTCCCAGAACAGGATAGACTGCTATCTTGTTAACCACATAGGGGATGGGGACACCACCGCCTTTGTACCCTGCATTTGAAAAATCGGGGATCTTATTGCCAAGGCTATCAGCAACATAAACAAGTTTACCATCGGTACCCGGATAGACCAGGGTTGTTGTTGGGGGAATATCTTCAGCCTGATATTTCCTTATTGTACTGGGTTCTGCCTGACTACCGGTTCCTGAGAAAGCCCGTGTGGTCAGTAAAACGTTGAAGAGTAGTATCAACGTAAAAATAGAGTAGATTTTAAGTTTCATAGAGGTTTATTTAAGATGTTTAATATTATTCCCTGAGTAATCGATAGTTGATCAAAGGCAGATTCCATTCAAAACGGAGATTATTTTAAATCTGGTCACCGCACTTGTTTGTTGAAGATGACATTTATAAAAATAGAAAATATATAGGTAACAGGGCAAATAAATAACATTATTTAACGCCTGGTAATACTTCAGGGGGATTTGCGGGCAAAATTATTTAAAAAGCTTCTGTGCAAAATCATTCAGCGATTTCCTCCATACCTGCCATTCATGACCTCCGGGGAATGATGAAAATTCTACCTTCAACCCCTTGGATCTGAATTTTTGCACAATCTTTTTAGTCGGCTCAATCCTTGGATCCTGTTCTCCGACAGAGATATAGAATACTTTAAGTTTCTTATTAAATGAATCAGAGTTTGTAAGTATTCCCGGAATAACAGATTCCGGATCAAACTCTGCTGCCGCCTGCTGGATTCCTCCGAACAGCCCTGTACTGAATACCCCTACACTGCCAAATATATCTGTGTTCCTCAGGCCGGTATAAAATGCCTGTCCGCCCCCCATCGATAAGCCTGAAATAGCTCTGTTAGCAGCATCAGCCTTAACCCTGTAATTCTTTTCTATAAAGGGGATCACACTTCCGACAAGCTCTTCCTTAAATACATCCATTGCTGCATTGTTATAACCGCCTGCCTGAGTTCCGGGCTTTGAAACATTTCCATTCGGAATTACAACAAGCATTGGTTTTGCTTTTCCTTCAGCAATAAGATTATCAAGTATTATATCTGTCTTTCCCTGAACTGCCCATCCGCGCTCATCCTCACCACCGCCATGCTGGATGTACAACACAGGATAAGATTCTTTTTGTGAGTTATCGTATCCCGGTGGTGTATAGATATTTATGCTTCTCCAGGTACCGGTTGTTTTCGAGTAATAAACTTTGTGTCTGATATCTCCATGGGGTACATCTTTTATGACATAGAAATCCGCTCCCGGTTCCGGAATATCAATTGCGCTCGACATCCTTCCGGTTCCATAAAATGTCTCACTTGCCGGATCAGATACTTTTACACCATCAATTACCAACGAATAGTAATGGAATCCCGGCACCTGAGGGTCAGAGGTTCCTTTCCATATTCCTTTTTCATCTTTTTGCAGATCATACAGTTTTCCAAGATCGATCTGGACACTTTTTGCCTGTGGTGCTGATACCTGAAAAGCTACTCTGTTATCCGGGAGTATACGCGGGTATCTTGCATTTGTAATATTTGTTGGAGCAGGAACACCTGGTTCGCTATTCTGTGCATTGACGATTACCGATCCTGCCAGAAGCAGGAACACCATCAGTTTATTGTACTTCATGATATGTAAATTTTACTTAATGAAAATATTAGTGAGTTATGAATTCCTGGCCATTGTTATAACAACCAGCCCTGCAATGAAGCAGATAAACATAACCGCCAGGAGCCAGTTAGTTTTTTTCGGGGCGCCTTTAAATTCCTTCCATACAAACACACCCCATGCTGCACCAACCATTGTTGATCCCTGTCCAAGGCTGTACGATATTGCAGGTCCTGCCTGCTCAGCTGCCAGTATGCTGAATGACAACCCCATGGCCCAGATCATCCCTCCAATAATTCCACTTATATGAATTTTGGGTGAAGTCTCCCTGAAGTACTCTCCATAAGATGAAGCCCTGCCTTCAACAGGCTTGTACATAAAATATGTATTCCATATGAATCCCGAGAGATAGCATCCGACAGAAAATATCAGCACAGCCGAGTAGGGGGTAAGCTTACCTGCTGCAGGATTAGCAAAATCGAGAGAGATGCTGTCCGCTACAAAACCGTAAAAGAACCCCATGATTATCCCGGCAAGCACCGAAAGGATGACCCCTTTTCGTGTGTTGCCCTGTACTTTCTGAGGCATCGTCTGATATGCGATTGCATTCACGATTATTGCAACAACTACAAGCCCTACTCCTGCAAAGAGCATAACCGGATCGCCAGTAGCCTTTGCAATATAATTATAGATCACGCCGATAACAAGTGCCAGGCCTACTGCAACCGGAAAAGCAACCGACATTCCTGCTACTGCAGCTGCTGCAACCCATAGCAGGTTTGAAAGATTAAACACAACTCCTCCAAGAAAAGCCGAGCTAAGAGA
This sequence comes from Bacteroidales bacterium, assembly GCA_023251395.1. Classification (GTDB taxonomy): domain Bacteria; phylum Bacteroidota; class Bacteroidia; order Bacteroidales; family VadinHA17; genus LD21. The sequence continues at coordinate 4,984 of JAHEYW010000059.1, read as the reverse complement.
CCTTGGATTTGCCTGACCAAGGTCCTGGAATAAACTTCTTCCTTCAGAACCTGTGCTTCCAAGTGTTAATCCCAGAAGCAGCATGAAAAGAACGATACCCAGACAATAATCCCAGTAAAACAAAGGGTTTGGCCAGGTTTTAGACTTTAGATTCATCATATTTGCCCACGAGCCCCAGCAAATCATTGTAATTACACACAGTATCACTGCGAGATAATAAGAATGGACAATAAACATGGTAAAATAATTTGGTTTGGGTTTAGAATAAAAAAGGGTTTTCTTACACTGTATTAACATTTATATTATTGACCGAACCTGATCATTGCTTTCATTACACCATCCCTGTAATTATCAACCAGATCAAACGCTTCACCAATCCTGTCAAAGCTGATCGTGTGTGATTGCATTTTGTCAGGAACGATCTTTCCTTCCTCTATCATTTTAATGGTCTTCTCAGTCATTTCATTCTGCCGGCGGACATTCTTTATCAGGATCTCTTTTCTCCTCAGATCATCAGTGTCGAAGCTCCACCGGTGAAATTCAGGTATCCCGACAATAAGTAAGGCTCCTCCCGGCTTGAGAAGTTTAACAGCCTGATCGGCTGCCTCCTGCTTCCCGCAACATTCAAAAACCAGATCGAGGCTTAGTGGCTCATTCTTCCAAATGCCACTAATTATATCTGAAGTGTCAGGATTACCTGTCCAGGTAGCTCCCATCTGTGATGCCAGTTCTAACCGCTGGTCAATTTTATCAGTCATATAGATTGTTTCACAACCAAGAGCTCTTGCACAAAGCATTACACTTATACCTATGGGACCGGATCCAAGAATACCGATCTTTGTCCCCTTTACAGATCCTGCAAGATGGACAGCATACATACCAATGGCCAGCGGTTCAGAAAGAGCAGCCTGATCCAGGGTCATATGATCTGAGATTTTTATGCAGCTTGTTTCAGGCATTACAATGAATTCAGAAAAGCAACCCTCTGCCTGGCCGGGGCATCCCAGAAACTTAAGCTTACGGCAGGTATGAAATCTTTTTTGTTTACACTGATCACATTCAAAACAGGGCATTGCCGGATCAACTGCCACCCTGTCTCCTGGTTTCAGATGTTTAACTCCCGGACCTTTTTTCTCTATTATCCCGGCTCCCTCATGACCGACAGTAAATGGATATTTCACAATCTGACTTCCGATTCTTCCGTCGCGATAGTAGTGTATATCTGACCCGCAGACTCCTACCGATTTCATTCTTACCAGAACTTCATCGGGTTTTGTCAGTTCCGGGACAGGCTTTTCTACTATTTCAAGCTGACGTAACCCAGTCAGTACCATTGCTTTCATAGTGACAGTTGGTATTATTTAAATAATAATTGTGTTGTTTCATTCAGGAATTTCTTACAGTTCATCCAGGTATGTCCCCCTGTAGTAAGATAGGTCTGGTATTTGATCTTTTTCTCATCAAGAACCTTCAGATAATCCTGGATCACTGAATATAACGGATCCTCTTTTCCGACACCAATCCAGAACAGTTTAAGCCTGCTGTTTGTGAGCTCAGGATTTGCAAAAGGTACTGCATTATTCCTGTCAAATTCATTTTTGAGCATCCCCGGAGCATAACCGCATACCCAGGCAAACAGATCGGGATTTCCAAGCCCGATATAAAGAGATGTTCCACCTCCTCCGGAGAATCCGGCAATTGCTCTTCCTTCCCTGTCGGTCCTTACTCTGTAGTTCTTTTCTACAAAAGGCAGAAGATTGTTTTTAAAATCCCTGGAGAATTCCTGCAGGTTGTTCCAGTCCCTTAATGATGTTTGACCTTTCGGAATTTTCGGGAAGGCTCTTCCATATGGCATTACCACAATCATCGGTTTGGCTTTTCCATCACCAATCAGATTGTCGAGTATAATATTTGCCCTGCCAACTTTGGTCCAGGTCTCCTCAGTATCAGTAGTTCCATGAAGAAGGAAAAATACCGGATACTTCTGGTTCTGGTTCTGTTCGTAACCTGCGGGTGTATAGACAACTACAGGTCTTGTTCCGAGTTCGTCATTATAGTAATACCTGTAAGACACAGTTCCATGAGGTACATTTCTGATCGTATAGACCATCGGATTATCGCCCGGTATTTCAACTACACTGTTCTGGAATGTTTCGTTGGGAAATGTCCAGGAGTTTTTCGGATCAGCCACCTGTATCCCGTCGACCACAAAGCAATAAGGATATATATCCGGATCGACCGGACCAATTGTAATGCTCCATAAACCCTTTTCATCTTTTGTCATGCTTTGCGGTGCCTTCAGCATCTGGGTACTGAGCTTAACATCTTTGGCATTTGGTGCGGTGAAGCGGAATGTGACTGTTCTGTCTTTCTGAACGTCAGGTGAAATAAATGTTTGTCCTCCCGGCTGCCCACAAATTTCCGGTATGGAAATCAATGCAGCAACCAGAAAGAGAATTGTAGTTTTCAAATGGGTTTTCATGATATTATATTATTATTAAATTAGATTTCTATTCTAAACCAGTTTTTGTTTCTGCGTCAATTAATATAAAGTTTTCCACAGCCCCAATTATTTCTATTCATTCTTTCAGGATAACTTTGCTGATGTTTCCAATTATAGCCTCATGAGTTAATACATCAATTCATATCAAGTTTAAATTATATAATAATACTTTGAAGAATTCACTAATAGCGTAATAACATCAATATTACTCAGTTCTTTTCAAACTCATACAGAGTAATGCTGAGTGCCGGAATTTCAAAAGTTCCCGGAATTTGATCAAGTTTGTTTTCAACAATAGTTATTACCGGTTCTTTCTCAGGTCTGTTCGCAGATCTAAGATCCGGAGCCTTGATCCTGTAAACATTTCCATTCTGCTTCAGCGATATTCCCTCGAAAGAGATATCGATCTCCTGATCGGAATTGGTCGGATTCACGACAGAAAGTGTCAGTCTGGATTTATCCTGACTCAGGGCAGCCATAACATCCAGTGGATAGGTCGGACTCCCTGATGGTTCTGCAGGTTTATCAACGAGCACAGTTCCTCTTAACTCTTTCTGAGGTGAATTGCCTGTGACCTTGATAGGTATAGTACCGAACTTCTCCCTGTAAAGCTTGTAGAACAGGCCGGTAGAACTGTAAACGACCGATCTGGGATTCCATGCAATATTAGAAGTGAACCCCGTAAGTCCACTCATTTCATACAGATCAGTATACCTGAATATTTCATGCATTGTAAGTGCAACTACAAGAGTGCCATCAAATGCCCTTCCTCCTGTTGACCACTCATCCATGAAATACTTAATGTTCTTTTCCTTTAATTTTGGGAATCTTTTCTGGTATTCATGCATCGATTCAGCCGATGACTTGATCCTGTTTGGTGTCTTTCTCAAACGTTCAGGAAGAGAGTCTTTTACCGGAAGGAACTTTTGCTGAACTGTATCAAAGGCATATCCGAAATATGGATAAGCATGTTCTGAAATATAATCCATGCAGTCAAGATCATTTGCAAAAAGTTGTCCGTCCCAGTCTTCTGGTGTACCGAATTTAAATGGTATCCGGGCATTTCTTGGAAACATCCGGTGAAGCCTTGTATCGGTATTGATCTCTGTAAGAGTTGCTCCGCTGGCTACGATCTTGATTGTCGGGTCAACTTTGCGCATTGCATCAGCGAACATCCTGTGCTTGATAACATAGTGATTTATAGCCATATACCCGATCTGCCATTGACCATACATTTCATTTCCTATTCCCCAGATCTTCGCGTTATAAGGTTCAGGGTGTCCATTGGACGCCCTTAGTTTTCCCATAGGAGAATCTTTTGGACCATTGACATATTCCACCCATTCAGCAGCGGACTTCGCATCACCGGTTCCACTGTTAACAACGATAAAAGGATCAATACCAAGCAGCTTTACAAGGGTCATATATTCGTCCGTGCCGACATCATTATCATCTGTTATAGGTATCCTGGAATAATCGTACCTTGGTGGTCTTTTATCCGGATCACCGATTCCATCTCTCCAGTCATATGCTGACAGAATATTTCCTCCAGGCCAACGGTACATTCCGGAATGCAGCTCTCTCAGCAGTGCTACCAGGTCGGACCGGAAACCGTTTACATTAGCAGCTCTCATCAATGATGCGGCACCAATGGAAAAACTTCCTTTTCCGGTAGAAGCTATTTCAAATTTTGCGCTATCGGTATTTTCACCTGCAACAAATTCAAAGGGATATTTTTTATATTCTCCTGAGAGGGGTCCAAGGATAACAGACTGTCCGCTATTCTTACCCCAGGAAAGTGTGACTTTTACTTTAATGGCGGCGTCTCCTTTAAGGATTACCCTGCCGGTATATTTAAAAGCTTTTCCAAGGCCGATCCCTGATTGAATGATACCATGTGGTTCATTCCCCGAGAGAATAACCTTAACAGATTGTTCCCCGACATATGGATTCTGCTTATCCATTATAATCGTCTCATCCGGTCCGACCGGCCTCCAGCGGTTAAACCCTCCTCTCGTCCTCCGCCTAGTTGTGTCGCTGTTGACTGGAAAGAAAAATTTCCGGTCGCTCAGTAATTCTGCCCATGTACCTTTTTCGAACATATTGCCAAGGAGTTCGGTAAACATTCCATACAGATAAGGATGTATTGGATATCCGGTCTGGTCAGCATGGACCACAGCCACCGGTTTGGCAGGTTCGGGTATTGCAGAGGCTTTTGGTTTATTGCATGAATAAATTGCTGAGGCAATGATTGTCAGCACGGCAAAAATTAAAATGCCTCCTGACAGCCTGATTTTTAAATACTTTTGCATTTTCCGGGATTTAGGTTAATAATATTTCTCTCTATTTTTGATTAAAGAGATATAAAAAGATTTTTATCCAATCTGGTAATCATATCATTTTTTGAATATTTTCAATTATTTTTAAAATTGACTAACTTTTTCTGACTACTTGAAAAAACATTATTCAATTATTCTGTTG
>JAHEYW010000258.1 GCA_023251395.1 Bacteroidales bacterium | reverse complement strand
AATTCCTGCCGGACCAGGATACCAGGTGCAATTCTCGGAGGCCATCCGTAAGACAGGAATACTGACCGGGGCAGTTGGTTTGATAACCTCGGCACAACAGGCTGAATCAATCCTTCAGGATGACAAGGCCGACCTGATCCTGCTTGGTAGAGAGCTTCTCAGAAATCCCTATTTTGCACTATCTGCCGCCAAAGAACTTGGTGAGGATATAATGTGGCAGAACCAATACTTAAGAGCCAAATAAAATATATCCTCATTCCTGCAGAATGAAATGGGGTTTTGAATTGTCTATTATACTGAAACAGAAACAATTTTAACAGTTTATTTGAATTAATACAGTATAATTATGAAAAGGACTTTAAAATTTGCAGGACTCCTTCTTATAGTTGCCGTAGGTGCAGCTAGCTGCCGTTTTGCCCACAGGCGGATGCAGGAAGACAAAACAGAAAGACAGGAGAGAATGATGGAAAAGAGGCAGATGCAACGGATGGGTCGCCAGGGACAATTCAGGTCCAGAGGTCAGGCTCCGGGAATGCCAGGTAACAATATGCAGGGACGGATGCCGGGAATGAGAGGAGGAATGGGCATGGGCCAGGGTTTTGGAATGGGAAGAGGCAGAGGTCAGATGATGCAGGGCCAGATGGGTCCAGGGCTCCCAATAAACAGAATACCAAACCTTACAGATAAACAGAGGAAAGAGATCCTTGATTTGCAGCAGAAACAGATGCAGGAAATGGATAAGTTCCGTGAAGAAATGTCTTCAAAAATGCAAAGCATGAGAGAAGCAAACAGGACAAAAGTCATGAGTATCCTGACTGAAGAACAGAAGAAATTCCTTGAATCAGCTCCTGCCGTTCGTCGTCCGGCAGCACCTCCGGAAGCTCCTCAGGCAATAAAACAATAAGGTTATAGATTTACCTTATATATACACAAGGACTGTTGTGAAAATATGATTTTCCGACAGTCTTTTTTTTGTGTCAACTTTATGACAAACCGGACACACAAGATTGATGCAGAGTTGCATAAGGCGGTGTTTGATTGGTATGACAGGTGGCTGACGTTAATTATCCTATCTTTTTACCGGCCATTGGACCCGGTTTGAGGGAGTGTATCTCATCAATATGGATCATAATGACTGCTTTTGGTCTGGGCATTCCCATTTTCTGAGACATTTCAACTGCTTTTTCAAAGACCTCTCCTTCTTTAATAATTTTTGGCGTTCCCAGAAAACGAAAGCCATTTATTGTTTCCCGGTTTACTACTGCAGTTGAAATCTTTGATCCGTCCTCAATATTTTTTAATGTGGTCCCTCCTATTCCTTCCGTAAAAATGAGTGTTTCATCATCAAATACCCGTGTTGATCTTTTCGGGACATTGTTTGGAACACCTGCTTTACTAACAGTTGCATGAAAACATTGCTGTGCATGTATCATATCTTTCATTTCCTGGGTCAGCTTTGCCATTTCTATCAGGTTTTGTAATTATTATATTTTTTTTGTCTGTTTATTTTTTCTCTGAAGGCCAGGGTATCAGCTTTGAAGGGTAATAATTCACTCCCATTGTTTTAAAATGTTCTGAATGGCCGGCAAGTCTTTCCCTGTATTCCTTCCACTCTCTGTTCTTTGCAGGAGTCCAGCCAATCTCTGCTATTCCGGGGAGACGGGGGAAAACCATATATTCAATGTCTTCAATATTTGTGATTGTTTCAGTCCACAGGGGTGCTTCCACGCCAATTATATTTTCCCGCGATATCCCTGTTGCAAAAGTTGCCGGATCCCAGGAATACGAGCTATCGATATCAATATATGCAGCCCAGTTCTGACCTATTCGGGTCAGGCTGTCGTATTTCATATCCAGGTACATCTTTCGTGCAGGAGACATAATAATTTTTGCTCCTTTTTTAACTGCGGTGGCTGCATTTTTTGAATTTGCCCAATATTGTGCAATTGATCCTGATTTAATGTTAGCCTGAGATATCTCATCCCACCCGATCATGATCTTTCCCTGTGCTTTTACTATTCCCAGTACCTGATTAATGAATGGCGCATACTCTTCTTTTCTTGTTGCGTGTGATTCATCTCCACCGATATGAATATATGGACCGGGGGTAAGAGCGGCAAGCTCTTTTATCACTGCTTCAACAAATTTACATGTAACCTTTTTTCTCGTACATAATGTGCTGAATCCGACGTCCTTTCCTGTATATATTCTTCTTGCTTTCCCATCACAGTTGAGCTCCCCATAGGCAGAGAGAGCTGCATTAGTATGTCCCGGCATATCAACCTCAGGAATAATTGTAACATATACCATTTTGGCGTAATTAACAATTTCGGTGTATTGATCCTGTGTGTAATATCCTCCGGGTCCTCCGCCAACCTTTGTTGTTCCGCCATATTCGGCAAGTTTTGGCCATGATTTTATTTCAATCCGCCAGCCCTGGTCGTCTGTAAGATGAAGGTGAAGAGTGTTTATCTTATAATAAGAGATCAGATCGATAAAACGCTTTACGTCCCGGACAGAAAAGAAATGCCGTGCAACATCAAGCATTGCACCACGATAAGAATATTCAGGCTTATCTGTAATTTTTCCGGTGGCGATCATCCAGGGGCCTTTCTGTTTTTCCTGAAATTCTATTTGCGCAGGCAGTATCTGACGAACTGTCTGAATTCCCCTGATCAATCCTGCGGGACTTTTAGCTGACAGTTTAAGAAGTGCTTTGGTAATATGAATTTCATAGCTTTCATCTTCCGGAACAATCTGATCGCCAACAATTTCAAGAAATATCCCGGCTGGTGGCAGCTGTGATAATGCTTTTACTTCAAGCTTAAACCCGGTTGCAGGTCTTAATTTTTCAGCCAGGTATTCGCTTACCGGCTTAAGATCTGTCCATTTGTCCTGATAGGTAATTTCTGTTTCGGGATGAATAGTAAAATATTCTCCTGTTGCAGTAATGCTGACTGGTTTAGGAATAATATTTTCTTTCGTAAGATCTGAAGGCTTTTTATCCTCACATGATATCAATCCCACGAAGAATATCAGCAAAATTACAGGGCTAATCTTGTTCTTCTTCATAGTTATTATGTCGCTTAATAGTTTCCGGGCAGAAAGTTATCAATTAATTTCTCCACCTGGGATATTTGGTGTGAATTTATATCAATGCAAAAATATTTGTGACTCACATTGATATATCATTACAATGCGATTATTTCAGGTCGCCCTATTGAGCAAGAGTGTTTTATTTTTTTGTATCTGCGAAATCTGCGACTAAAATATCCCGCAGATCGCGCTGATTGTCGCAGATATTAAAACACGATTTAATTTGTACCGGAAAGATTTTTTAGAAAATTTCTTTTGGTCAGAATATTCCTGAGGATCCAACAACAAATTACAATTCATTCAAATAACAGAAAACCTTATCTGAAATGCGAATTCTTCTACCCTATTTTTAAACTTGTCATATCAAGAGATCCTGCAACCCGGCTTTCATTGAAAAAGGAAACATTTTCATTTTTGTCCTTCAGCGCTAAAATATATAAGAGAGGAAGGAAATGCTCGGGTGTAGGAACGGAAAGCTGGAATGAACGGCCTTGTGTTTTATAGTTAATAAGTGAGAGGTGATCGTCTTCCAGAATAAATTTCTTCATTTTACCACTTGCCTCAATCGCCCAGTCATATCCGTAAATAGAGTTCAGCTTGTCCCATGCCAACTTCCCCAGGTTATGGACAATATTTCCACTACCGATTATAAGGATCCCCTTTTCTCGCAACTGTGCAAGGTCTCTGGCAAGGTCGTAATGGTATTGCGGTGATTGATAATAATCGAGACTTATCTGTACTACCGGTATATTTGCTTCCGGATAAAGATGCTTTATTACAGACCATGCTCCATGGTCAAGACCCCAGTGATAATCAAGTTCTGCTGCCGTTTTATTTATAAGATTCTTTATCCCCCCTGCAAGCTCAGGGCTCCCGTGTGCCGGATATTCAACTTCATACAACTCTTGAGGGAATCCACCAAAATCATGAATTGTGGGAGGATTTTCCATGGCGGTAATCTGGGTTCCCCTTGTTTCCCAGTGTGCAGAAATACATAATATTGCAGCAGGAGTTGGGATTTCACTGCCCACCTTTCT
>JAHEYW010000257.1 GCA_023251395.1 Bacteroidales bacterium | reverse complement strand
AATATAATGACTTTGGGAGGGCTGGCGCTGGGGGCCGGCAGGCTGGTTGATGATGCCATAGTAGTTCTGGAAAATATTACAAGGAACAGAGATGAAGGGATGTCATTACGCGAAGCAGTGATCGTTGGCACGGGACAGGTTGGTGGAGCTATAACAGCTTCTACTGTTACTACCATAGTGGTTTTTCTCCCAATAGTGTATCTCAGGGGTGCATCAGGGGAAATGTTCAAGGATCAGGCCTGGACGGTAGCTTTTGCGCTGATTTCATCTTTATTTGTTGCGATGCTCGTTATTCCAATGCTGGTAAGTACTCTTTTCCGGAAGAAGAAAAGTGAGTCTGTTCAGCTTAGCAGCCCTATGCAATTCAGATGGTATCCAAAGTTCCTTTCAAAAATCCTTGAAATGAGACTGATGGTGATCATTCTGTCAATTGTATTCATGGGGCTGACAGCCTTACTTATACCAAAACTCGGAAGTGAGTATATGCCAAAATCTTCTTCCTCTGAATTTACAATAGGATTGAAACTTCCTGAAGGAACCAATCTTGACCGTACCCAAAGCACAATTCAGAAAATAGAAGGTACTGTCAGGGAACTCCTTGCCGGTAAAATAAGTATGATTTACAGCCAGGCAGGAGGAGATATAAGTACGACAACCACCCAGACTGCCACTTCGCAAAATGAGAATGTTGCAAACATTAAAGTGTTTCTGAAGGATGAGTACGCCAAAGCGACTGAAGATGCCATCAGGTCTGTTGAGAAATACCTGAAGACCATTCCCGATCTCGACGTGACTTTCACACAGGAAGAAACGTCACTGCAGACCACACTCGGAACAAGCGAAGCACCATTTGTTGTTGAGGTCAAAGGGAAAGATTATTCCGAGATTGAAAAAATTATTAATCAATCAAAAGAAATGCTCCGGAAGAACAATGGCCTTTACAACATTACCACTTCGCTCGACCAGGGAACTCCTGAGGTGGAAGTTGCAGTTGACAGGTTTAAGACAAGTTATTATAATGTTTCTGTAGATAATGTAATTAACCAGATAAAAAGTTACCTGTCAGGAGCCAGTGCAGGTACCATGGAAAAGGAAGGTGAGATGAAGGCAATTACAATAAAACTGGGTGATCTTTCATTGCATCAGCTTGAAGATCTCCTTATCACTGCCGGCACAATAAAGGTTCCATTAAGTTCGCTGGCTGTTGTCAGAACAGTAATTTCCCCAAGGGAAATCACCCGGCGCGACCAAAGCAGGACAAGCTATGTATACGCCATGGTCAATAAATCAAGACCTTTCGATAAGATCGTAAAAGACGCCGGGTTACAGCTTAAATCAGTTCCATTACCTGCTAACTACAGAATTGCAATTACTGGTGAGGAACTGAAGAGAAAGGAATCGATGTCTAACCTGACATTTGCATTGGTACTGTCAATCATACTGGTATTTATGGTACTGGCTGCCGAATTTGAATCAATAATACAGCCATTCGTTATCCTGCTGACAATACCTCTTGCAGTAGTCGGGACGATTCTTACATTTTTTATTTTGGGGAAAACCCTAAATATGATGGCATATATTGGTATAATAATGCTTGGAGGCATTGCAGTGAGTAATGCAATCATTCTTATTGATCGTATAAACCAGCTACGACTGACAGGACTTAACAAAAAAGACTCAATAATTACTGCAGGATCGCAGAGGATAAGACCAATTCTTATGACGAGCCTAACGACAATATTTGCCCTGGTCCCACTGACCATCGGGATTGGAGAGAGCGCATCTCTCAGGTCGCCGATGGCGCTGGCTGTGATTGGCGGATTGGTAACTTCAACCATACTCACTCTGATAGTTATACCTTGTGTATATTGGGTTTTTGATTCCCTGAGTGAGATGATCACCAGGAAAAGGCCTGTGAACGAATAGCTTATATATGATGACTAAGATCTGCTAAAATGAATTTTATTATAAACAGAAAGGTTCTGATCTGTATGGTCTTTCTCGGACTTACACTGCTTGGTTATGTTTCCTACAAAAGGCTTCAGATTGAACTTTTTCCAAATGCACAGCTTCCAACACTGATTGTTCAGGTTGCAACAACACTTGAGTTAGATCCGAATTACATCGAAAACCAGGCTATTGTCCCCCTGGAGGGGGCGATTGGCACTCTTGAAGGCATTGAAAAGATTGAATCAAACATCACTTCCCGATCGGGGACTATAATTCTGTATTACAATCAGAATGCAAATATGAAATTTGCGAACCTGAAACTTCAGGAAAAAATAAATCTGGTAAAGCCAACCCTTCCTGCCGAGTTCAGAATTACAGTTGTTAAGATTGATCTCACCCAGATAACCAGTCAGTTCATGGAACTGCAGGTAAGGGGAGAAGGAGGGATAGACAGGATCAGGAATATTACTGACATGGAGATAACACCTGAGCTTGAGAACATTAATGGTATTGCCGGTGTTCAGGTTTATGGGGGTCAGCAAAAATCAATTGAGGTCAGGCTCAATGAAAAAGCGTGTAAAGCATATGGGATCTCCATGTCGCAGGTAACTAACCTTCTCAACAACAATGCTAAAGATAAGACTTTCGTTGGATCGGTAAAAGACGGTGAGAATAAGCTGTTTGTCAATGTGACATCCGAGTATAATGATGTCAAAGACATTGGGAACATTACGGTGAAGCAAAACGGATCAGTGACCCTCAAAGATATTGCAGAAATTATTTTCGGGGTTAAGGAACAGACTTCTTACAGCCGCGTAAACGGACTCGATGCCGTAACAATTACTCTTGCAAACGATGATCAGGTAAACCTGATAGACCTTTCCCACAAAACCCTCTCAATGGTCAAAACACTTAATGATAACCTGAAATCTGAAGGTGTCGGGATAGATGTTCAGAATAATAATGCAGAAATCATGGAGAACAACCTTAACCAGATTATCAACCTGGCTGTCGTTGGCGGTTTGCTTGCAGTACTTATTCTGTGGTTCTTTTTGCGAAATATACGTCTGGTTTTTATAATAGCTTTATCAATCCCGATTTCGGTTTATACAGCTTTTAACCTGTTCTACGCCTACAACGTCACGATAAACAGTCTTACTCTTGTGGGAATGGCTCTGGCCATAGGCATGCTTGTGGATAATTCGGTAGTGGTTCTTGAGAATATCTACCGGCTTGTCAGTCAGGGTAAGGATGTTGATACTGCCGTTAAACAGGGAACAACTGAGGTATGGAGATCGATATTTGCTGCAACACTTACAACAATAACGGTTTTTCTGCCATTCATCTTTTCAGAAAACTTCATGATAAAGATTCTGGGCAGGAACATAGGCGTATCAATAGTATCGACCCTCATCATTTCATTAATCGTTGCCCTTCTTTTTATACCGATGGCAACACATTATTTCCTTAAGGCCGCAAAAAAATCCGATCTTGGTATCTTTCAGAAACTTTCCATTCACAACCGGCTCATTCAGGGATATTATCTTGCACTCAAAGCCAGCATGAGAAACCCTGCCGGCACCATAATAGGAACACTCTTTGTGTTCTTTGCTGCACTTCTTATAAGCCTGACCCTGACAATCAGTTCAACAAAAGAAGTGGAAACCCCAAGTTTCAGACTTTCAGTTACGATGCCTGGCGGTTCAACACTTGATAAGACCGATGCCATTGTCACAGAAGTGGAACAGAGGCTTAAGGATATTCCTGAAAAAGAAGATATTGTAAGCAAAGTGCAGGAAGAGAGCGCAACTGTAACAGTAAATCTTTCCAAGGATTGGGATAAGAAGAGCAAAAGGACCCTTCCGGAAATTAAGAACGATATTCTTGACAAAGTAAAAAACCTGAGGACAGCCGAAATCACCATGAATGACATTTCTTCCGGTGGTGGTTATACAAATTCGGCAGGAGGCGGAGGAGCTGTTAATCCGGGAGCAAACTTCATGAACCTTCTGGGGGTAGGTACAACCAGTGAAAGTGTTATTATAAAAGGACAGAATTTCAATCAGATGAAAAACCTGGCAGATGATATAAAGGCATTTATACAGAATCTATCAACCATCAGCAGTGTGAACGTAAATGTCCAGGACAATAAACCTGAGGTCCATTTAAAATTTGACATGGATTATATAGGACGTAATAACTA
>JAHEYW010000256.1 GCA_023251395.1 Bacteroidales bacterium | reverse complement strand
GGAATCCGGATGGAATGTGGATGCCCCATCCTTTCTGTAAATGCTGAAACCTGCAATAACGTTGGTTCCATAGTTGGCCCAGGTAAGTCTTATAAATTTTCCCTCCGGAAAAGCTGAGTTCATCAAAGGAGCAGGTCCCAGTACTTTTATCCTGAAATTATCTATGTCGAAGAGCTTAAGGTTTGCATTATCATCCTCCGATTTTATGATTACATCGTACGGTTGTCCTCTGACGGAGGAGTAACATGGGGTCCAGTGAAACCTTGAAGATGCTGCCCCTGCAACAGAACTTACCTTGGTAAATGTTGCTGAACATCCGGTAAGGCTGAAGATACCGGAAGTAGCTTTTAAGGTTATATTGTCTTTGTCCTTATCTGTGCTGGAAACAATGAAATCAATTGTCTTACCTGCTTCAATGCATATATCTTTCAGCGGACCATTTACGGGAGGGTTATTATTTGTATTGAACACCTCAATCTGCATATCCCTTTCCACAAGACCTATCTTCCTTTTGTTTCTCCATTCCTGGATCTCCATTGCTACATTATACTTTCCTGTATCAACCGGTGAATCCCAAACCAGGTCGCCACTGATTGAATCGACATAGAATTTATGAGAAGCTTGCGGGAATGTATAACCTTCGATCGGTTTTCCATCTTCCCTGGTGCATACTGTGAGCTGATATGAAAGACTATCTCCATCAGGATCATAAGCTGCGGGGTTATGAATGAATATATGGCCCCTGGCTGCCTTATCATATGCCGGGTTTAGGAGAACAGGTGTTGCATCCCTGCCCATTGCCGGATTGACAATTAGAGTAGTGTGAATCGAGAAAACAACATTAACAGAATTTGGGATATTTTTGACACCATAGTTTCTATTCGGATCCTGAACAACAATCTTATATACCCCTGGTCCGGGAAAAGTATGGGTTGTTATATATACATTTTTTCTGTAATAGTTAGGAAGAGAGAATATTGAGTCTCTTTGTGCAACCGAGGTTGTGTTATCGCCCCATTCAACAGTCAGCTGTGGTCTGTCAGCGTAGCTAAGAGTATAAGTGAAGGTGGTAACTGTCACCCTGTATGTCAGATCTGATATCTGTACATAGGTTATTTCCCCAGCCCTGTTATGTGTTGCTGTCATGCTTCTGAAGCAGAAGACCAACATAAATATGAGGATTATCCTGTTTTTAACCATCGCTACCTCATTTATTTAATTTTAAATTCCTGCTCCTGTTTGTCAGCAGTAAGCTTAAATCCTTCCTCATAGTTTCCAAACCTGAAAATCAACAGGTTGGATTGATCCTTATAAATGTCAGTCAATATCATATTCCTCACAAGATAACTCTTTGAATTCCTTATATTATTGTAAACGAGGTCCATTTTCAATTCTCCCTCTGAGAAATTAATATTTACGATCCTGCTCTCAAGTTTATTTCCCTCTGCATAAATCTGCACCCTGTCTTTTATATACCTTTCAACGATTTTCCTGACCTCATTATTATCAGAAGCCAGAACAACGTTAGACGTGTCTCCTGAGAGTGTTCTGTAATCAAGAAGAAAATCATCACTATAGACTTTCAAGAATACATTGAAACTATCCGACTTATCCGAATATTCAACACTCATCAGTGTAACATGTACCGGATGAGCTGCAGGTATTAAATACAACATCAGGAATAAAAACATTTCCCGCATAAAAAGTACTGTTATTTCCCACAAAAATCAGACCATATTGATATTCAGTCACTGACTTTAACACGTTCAATCAAATAATTAACTGAACCAACCTCAATGAAAGAAAATCCTGAGCCACCCGAAAAATTCCCGGCCAGCACTACAACAACATCATCCTCATGCAGATCATGGGATAAAATAAGGCTTTTTAATGCGATATGAATGAATTCATCCATTGACTTTTTCCTCTCCTGATAACTCGCGTATACACCATATGACAAAGCCAGTTCACGCATTGTCTTTTTTGTGTAGCATTGAGCAAGCAGATGCTTAATCCCCCTGTATGCAGCCATATCCCGGATAGATCTGCCCAGAGTAGTATCTGCAATTATCCCCCTGGCACCAATCCTTATTGATGTTTTAACCGCAACCTTGGATAAATAGGAAGAAACCTCTCCCGAATAGTCAATTGAAGGCATCTCTATGTATTTTTCCTTATTTTTCTCAACCTCCATAGCTACCTTGGTCATTGTTTTTACAGCCTCCACCGGATATTTTCCGCTGGCCGTTTCACCGCTAAGCATTATCGCATCTGTCTGCGAATAAATTGCATTAGCGACGTCGCTTACTTCAGCCCTGGTTGGTCGTGGATTATTGATCATTGAATGAAGCATCTGGGTTGCAACAATAACCGGTTTGCGCTGATTGATACACTTCCCGATAATCATCCTCTGTATGCCTGGTATCTTCTCATATGGAATTTCAATTGCAAGGTCTCCCCTCGCGACCATAATTCCATAAACATTCTCAAGGATCTCATCAATATTATCAACACCTTCCTGGTTCTCTATCTTTGCAATTATCTTTATTTCATTTTTCTCTTTATCCAGCAATGCCTGAACATCAAGAACATCCTGCTTTGAACGTACAAAAGAATGAGCAATAAAATCAATATCCTGTTCAACAGCCATCTTTACAAAGGTTCTGTCCTTATCTGTCAGTGAAGGCAAACTGATTTTACAACCAGGAACGTTTACACTCTTTCTGGAACCTAATATTCCATCATTCTCAACAAAACATTCAAGACTGTTCCCGTTTTTCTTAACAGCTCTCAGCTCAAGTTCGCCATCATCAATTAAGATCATCGAACCTTCCTCAATGCACCTGGCAAAATCCCTGTATGTAACATAGATACTATCCGTTTCTGTTTTCATATCAGGATCACCAGTTATTGTTATACTTGTCCCTTTTTTCAGTGTTACAGGTGCATCACATATAGTAGTTCTTATTTCGGGTCCTTTAGTATCAATCAGAATTGCAATGTTTTCAGATACCTGACGAACATTGCTGATAATTTTCAGGGCACCTTCAATGCTAAGGTGTGCTGAATTTATTCTTACAACATCCATTCCTGCCTCAAACAGTTGTTTTAGAAAGGAGGGATCACAGTTCTTATCTGAAATAGTTGCGACTATTTTTGTCCGTTTTCTGTTCATTTCTTTTACTTTGAGTTTTTGACAGATTCTATCATTGCCTCAATTGCAAGACGATAACCCGGCAATCCAAGACCTATAATGCTTCCGGTGCAATACCTGCCAACTATGCTGTTATGCCTGAAACCTTCTCTGGCTGAAATATTTGTTATGTGTACTTCTATTACTGGTGCACTCACCGCCGAAACTGCATCAGCTATTGAAACAGAAGTATGTGTGTAACCACCGGCATTAAGGATAATTCCATCATAATCAAATCCTACTTGATGGATCTTATTTATTATCTCCCCTTCAACATTAGACTGATAATATTCAATCTTTATGTCAGGAAATTGTCTTCTCAGAGTATCAAGATAAGATTCAAATGAGACATTACCATATTTATCAGGTTCTCTCTTTCCGAGCAGATTCAGATTCGGACCGTTAATGATCTGGATTTTCATAATTAGTTATTTATACCTTTTATCTGGAGTTTATTTCAAATTCTTCCCATTTAACTGACATGAATATCTGTCGCTTTTTTACCTTTGTTGGTTACAGAAAGCAAAAATAAGGAAATAAGTTAATTTCCATCCCATTTTAATTATATATGAGTCTGAGCTGGAAACAATCGTTCAAGGACTTTGAAACCTATCTGAAGCTTGAAAAATCATTGTCACAAAACAGCATTGAGGCTTACCTGAATGATGTATCGAAGCTTGAATCATTTTTCGTTGAAACGGGCAAGAATATTACTCCGGATAAGGTTATTTACAACGACTTAAAGGAATTTCTGCTCTGGTTCAATAAGAACCACAATAATACCAGAACACAATCACGTGTGCTTTCCGGAATACGGGCTTTCTTCAAATTCCTGTTAATTGAAGGTGAGATTGCTGAAAACCCTTCTTCTCTTATTGAATCTCCTAAAATTGGGCTGAAGCTCCCCGAAGTATTGTCGATCGAAGAGATCGATAAGATGATTGATCAGATAGACCTCAGTAAACCGGAAGGCCACAGAAATAAGGCAAT
>JAHEYW010000255.1 GCA_023251395.1 Bacteroidales bacterium | reverse complement strand
TTATAGTCTGGGTGTCTGAGAGTCTTATAGTCTTATTGTCTTTCTTCTTTTGCCTTTAAGCCGTTGAGTCGTTGGGCCTTCTGCCTGCAGTATTTCAAAATTCAGAATAATCCCATCTACATATAAATTCAGTATAGCGCTATAACCTTTTAAAGCAAAACATCTCTCTTTGAGAAATGGGTATTGAAAACCGAACCGGACTGAATTTCTTTATTTTCCCTGACAATTTTGTCATAGAAGTTCAGGATTGCGGGGGATTTTGCAGCAAGGCTGATAGCCTCAGAATCATCTGTCTGATAAATTACCTTTGCTCTTCCTTTCAGATCTTCGCGCGACCGGCAGAAAGTCATTCCGGCACCATGAATACATCCACCCGGACAGACCATCACTTCAATCAGGATATATTTCGTTCCTGCAGCCATAGCTGACTTAAGCTTCTCCAATCCAGTAAGTCCGTCAACGACTGCGACTTTAAATTCCTTTTCACCAAAACTAAAAGACATTTCCCTGAATGCACCTCCCGATCTGATTTTTTTAAAAAGCTGTTTATCAGGTTCTTTACCGTTTTTCATAAAATAAGCCTCCCTTAGGACTGCTTCTGTTATACCTCCGCTTATCTCTGAAAGCAGAGCAGAGGAACTCCTGAAGTCCATTGGCGCGTCTGCCGGTTCTTCTTCCTGGTTCGAGATATCAACTCCGTAAAGTCTGATCAACCTGGCAAGCTCCCTTACAGTAAGAACTGAATCAACATCACTGATCCCTTTTCTCATCATACCTTCTCTTCTTGCTTCGAATTTCATCGCACTGCAAGGGGTGGCGGATACGGAAAATATCTTTTCAGATTTGACATTTAATTTCTCAGCCACGTATGTTTTAATCAGGGCACCAGCAATTTGCTGAGGAGGTTTAAGCCTGGATAAGAATGGCATAAAAGAAGGAAGAAACTGCTCAACATATTTTACCCATGCAGGACAGGCTGAAATTATTAGCGGTTCAATATTATTGTTTTCAACCCTGCTGATAATCTGGTCCGACATTTCCTTTATCAGAATATCAGCTCCAAATCCAGTTGAAAATACATAGTCGAAACCTATTTTACGAAGAACCCCGTTAAGGGTTTTGTCAAAGTTCCTTGTGGCTTTGACCCCAAGTTCCTCTGCAAGGCCGCTTACAACAAGATTCGAATACTGTATTGCTTTAACAGCCTGGTGATTATTAAGATACTCCTGAACCTCAGATATACTATGTTTTTCATGAAGAGCACTTGTTGGACAGACCTGAAGACATTGACCACAGTTAATACAGCTGGAAAAATTAAGATCGCGGTCCATCGCCGGCCCGACGTGTGTCTGTTGTCCACGCTTTATAAAGTCGACCGAAGAGGTCGTTATTACTTCTTCGCAAACCCTTACGCACCTTCCACAGAGTATGCATTTTGATAGTTCCCGGACTATGGCAGGGCTTGATTGGTCGAGTCTCAGTTTTACCTTCCTGCCCCTGATCCGTCTCTCCCTTATATTCAGCTCCTCGGCAAGACGCTGTAATTCACAGTTCAGGTTACGATCACAATAGAGACAGTCATCCGGATGTTTGGAAAGAAGCAGTTCGACAATGGTTTTTCTGGCTTTAATGACCCGGGGTGTATGAGTATGTATTACCATCCATTCCTCTACCGGTTGGGAACATGCAGGCACTAACCTCTCACGTCCTTCAATCTCAACTACGCAAATTCTGCAGGCACCGGTTGGAGTAAAATCCTTCATTCTGCATAAAGTAGGTATGATAATACCGTTACGATTCAATGCAGAGAGGATGGTTTCTCCTTTTTCCGCCGATATCTTCTTATTGTTTACCTGAATTGTAAAAAGCATAATCTGCTATTTAACCTCTATTGCACTGAACTTACAAATATCATAACAAATGCCACATCCGATGCACTTTTCCTCAACAATGAAGAAAGGCTGAAGTCTGGTACCATAAATTGCATTTACCGGACATTTTGAAGCACATGCAGTACATCCTGTACATTTATCAACATCTATATTAAATGTCCTTAGCCCTCTGCATATGTTTGCCCGGCATTTTCTGTCGAAGATATGCTCTTCAAATTCCTCCCTGAAGTCCTTCATTGCACTTAGAAAAGGATTCGGGGCTGTCTGACCGAGTCCACAGAGTGAGGTATCTTTCATTACTGAAGCAATTGACTCAAGCTGCATGACTCCTTTAAATCTTTCAAGAGTTGTCCCGGAATCCTCGCTTGAAGGTTTACGGATCACACCTTCAAGGATCTCCTGCATTCTGCTTGTTCCTTCGCGGCATGGTATACATTTTCCGCAACTTTCATTGTGAATGAAATTCATATAATACCTTACAAGATCAACCATGCAGATCGAATCATCAATCACAACAAATCCGCCGGCACCCATTCCCATTGTTTTTTCTTTCAATGCTTCATAATCAACCTGTACATCCAAATTAGCTTCGGTAATGAACGATCCGGAGGCACCTCCAAGCTGGATAGCTTTGAATCCGTTTCCATCCCTGACACCATCCGCTATTTTCTCAAGGATGGTTCTGACTTTTGTACCCATCTCCACTTCCACAACACCGGAATATCTGCTCCTGCCTGTAACTGCAAAAACTTTGGTCCCCTTACTGCTCTCAGTACCAATTGATCTGAACCATTCAGGTCCGTTTTGCATAATCAGCGGCACATTCATAAGAGTTTCGACATTATTTATAACTGTCGGTTTTCCAAATAAGCCCGAGGTCGTCGGATATGGCGGTTTCAGCTGTGGCATTCCACGTTTACCTTCCAGGCTGCTTATGAGCGCAGTTTCTTCTCCGCATACAAAGGCACCTGGTTCTTTCCTTATTAATACATCAAGACTGAAGCCGCTTGAAAAAATATTATGCCCGATAATACCATAATCCCTTGCCATTTGTATGGCTTTGGAGAGTCGGTTTCTTGCATGATCAGATCCTGATCTCAGATATATAATAGCATTCGAAGCGCCGATGGCATACGATGAAATAGCTATTCCTTCAAGGAGACGGTGTGGATCACTTTCCAGTATGGTTCTGTCGGTAAATGCACCGGGATCACTCTCTTTTGCATTACAGATAAGATACCTTGAGACAGAAGGTGTACTTAATGCTTCTTTCCATTTTCTTCCGGTTAGAAATCCTCCTCCACTTCTTCCCCTTAAACCGCTTTTCTCAATTATGTTACATACCTCCTCGAATGTATAGTTACCTATAGTTTTAACGAAAGTTCGATATCCTCCCCTGGCAATATATTCTTCAATGCTCTCCGGATCATAGCAACCGCAGTTACTTAATATTACACGTTTCTGATGAGCAAAGAAGGGAAGCTCGTCCATAAACGGGATTCCCTGCCATATACCAAATTCTTTTGTACCCGTCTGTCCGACTAAATCCTCTTCGTGTATATCGTTATGGAATACACTGTTCAGTAGCAGCTCAACCTTTTCTTCGGTTATATTTCTGAAAAACAGCTTGTTCTTACCTGGAAGCTGAACACATAAGAATGGTTCAAAATTGGAAGGTCCTGTGCAACCTACCCTGACGAGCTCTGTATCAGTCCTGTTGTCACTAATGTAAGCTTCAATGGCTGAAAATGTTTTTTCTGAACCTGCAATGATACTGCTGGTCCCTGATGAAAGATAAATAACAGGAGTATTATTTTTCTCCCGTCTGATCTGGCGGAGCAGCTTTTCTGTTTCCGGAGACAAATTATCTGAGGAAGAGAGAAGGACATTCTCAACCAGAATTGATTTAATATCGGCTGCAATTTCCTGCACAGTTAATTTTCAATTGTAAGTTTAAGGCTGTTTATGAGTGTAGGCATCTGTTCAGGCCGGATATGCGTATAATATTCACCATTTGAACAGATTATAGGACCATTGCTGCATCCTCCCATGCATGTTACCACCTCAAAACTGAACAGCCCGTCACGGGTTGTTTCTCCTGGATCTATTCCCAGTTCATCTTTAATACTCTTTATGATTGATTGAGAGCCGTTGATATAACATGTAGTTCCATTACAGATCCGAAGGTGTATTCTGCCAGTAGGTGAAAACCTGAATTGGTCATAAAATGTTGCAAGGCCATAAATTTTGGAGGTACTCATTCCTAGAAGCGTACCAACTTTTATGATGGCATCTTCAGAAATGATCCCCTGT
>JAHEYW010000254.1 GCA_023251395.1 Bacteroidales bacterium | reverse complement strand
TTATTTTATCTATATAAGTATCCAGAACCTCAAGGATGTTTGAAGCATTCCCGGCGAATATCGGAGCCCAGGTATCGCCGCTACTTTTTGCAAGCCTGACAGTACTTTCAAACCCTCCTCCGGCCAGTGTCAGGATGTTTTCTTCTTCATGTTCCTTGTCAAGAACACATAAGGCAAGTGAAAAGGATGTTATATGTGAAATATGTGAAACATATGCGACATGAATATCATGGTCGTCTGAATTCATGGTAACAATCTTCATTTTAAGAACGCTGAACATGTCTTTTACTACCTGAAGAGCATCAGGATCACTGAGTTCAGGATCGCAGATTATCGCAGTCTTATAATCAAATAACCTGCTATGTGCTGCCATTGGACCCGAAAATTCAGTTCCTGCCATTGGATGAGCTGCAACATACCGTCCGCGGTACTGGCTCTCCTTTGCTCTGGAAGAGATATCCGATTTAGTGGATCCCATATCTGTGACTACTTTTTTTGTCCCGCCTATCCTGTTGAGGATCTTTGGAAGAATGGTGCTGTTTGAATCGACCGGAGCACAAAGAATGATAAGATCACTTCTTTCAATTGCATTCTCCAGGCTGGTTGTTTCATCAACCAGACCACATAAGAGGGCAATATTCTGATGCTGAATATTATTGTCGACACCGATTATCCTGTCTGCAAATCCCCTCTTTCGGAGGTCAATCGCCATTGAACCACCAATAAGACCGATTCCGATAACTGCTACTGTCATTGTGTTTATCTTTTAATTATGTGTTATTTTCTTTGTATACTTTATTCCTGAATTGTAACCTTATGCTTTTATTCAAAAAGTCCGAAGTCAGAAGTCCGTAGTCCGAAGTTCAAAATCCGAAATTCATTTCATTTCCTTTTCCACCCTTTCCTTTGCTTTTATCAGTGTTTTCTCATCAGCACACAGGGAGATCCTGATATACCTTTCCCCGTTCTTTCCGAAAATTATTCCGGGCGTAATGAATATGTGGGCCTTTTCCAGGATGCTGTCTGTGAGCGCCGTACAGCTTTCGATGCTTTCTGGTATTCTTCCCCAGAGGAATAGTCCGGTCTGATTTTTATTATAATTACATCCCAGTACATCCATTATTGCACCGGCAATTATTCTTCTTCGGGTATAAACAGAATTGATCTCTGCATACCAGCTCTCCTTGTTTCCAAGCGCCTCAACAGCAGCCATTTGAAGAGGGAAGAGCATTCCTGAGTCCATATTGCTTTTCACCTTAATGATACTTTTAATATATTCCTTTGCTCCGGCAATCATACCTATTCTCCAGCCTGCCATATTATGGGATTTGCTAAGCGAATTAAGCTCAAGTGAAGTTTCCATTGCACCCTTAACCGATAATATGCTCTGATATTCATTATTAAGGATGAAACTATATGGATTATCGTTGCAAATAAGAATATTGTGTCTGTTTCCAAAGTCAATAAGACTTTTGAAAAGATCTGGAGAAGCTTTCGCACCAGAAGGCATATTGGGATAATTGACCCACATCAGCTTTACTTTGTTCAGGTTTTCTTTTTGAATCCTGGCCAGATCAGGAAGCCAGCCATTTTCTTCTTTAAGGTCATAGTTTCTGATAATTCCTCCGACGAGTTTGGTAACCGATGAATAGGTAGGATAACCCGGATCCGGAACAAGAACTTCATCACCAGGGTTAATAAATGCCATGGAAATATGCATTATACCTTCCTTGCTTCCCATAAGCGGAAGTATCTCATTAGCCGGATCGAGCCTGACATTGAAATACTTCAGGTACCATTCTGCAAAAGCTTTTCTGAGTGGCAGGATGCCGATATAGCTTTGGTAGCCATGAACATCAGGTCTTTTTACTTCAGTTATTAATCTGTTTATTGTATTTTCTGAAGGAACCATGTCAGGACTGCCGATGCCAAGATTTATAACATCAATTCCTGAAGCTCGCATCTCATCGATCTGTTTCAATTTTGTTGAGAAATAGTATTCCTCAACAGTAAATGTCCGGTCAGCTGGCTTAACTTTCATGTAGCTCGTCTCCTTTTTTATATATTCCAAGTACCTCAAGATCTGTCGCATATTCGTTCAGCTCTATTTCAATTGTCTCGAGATTTGAATTGTTTCCAAGCTCAAGATCCACATAGAACATGTAACCCCATTTTTCATTAAACCTGGGTACGGATTGTATTTTAGTGAGGTTAATATCGAGCTCGGCCATCTTTGTCAGCAATCCTGCAAGACTTCCAGGCTGATGATTCAGGGAGAAGCATACTGATGCTTTATCTCCGTCCCTGATCCCTTTACTTTTTGATCCAATGACCAGAAACCTGGTATAGTTCATTTGATACGTTTCTATTCCTTCAGCAAGAATTTCAAGATTATAAAGTCTTGCAACATTTGTTGATGCAATTGCTGCAACTCCTGGCAGCGATTCTTCAGCTATTTGTCTTGCACTTCTTGCAGTATCTTCACTTTCTATCAGTAATATTTCGGGATGTTTATTAAGAAAAGTCATGCACTGGGAGATTGCAATCGGATGTGTTCTTATCTCTTTTATGTTAGAAATAGTCTGTCCCGGGAGAGCCATCAGATTCTGCTTTATTCGCAGATTATGTTCGCCCAGTATCTTAAGGCCTGATTCCCTTATAAGAGTATAGTTATACAGTATGCTTCCTGCCCGTGCGTTTTCGATTGCCATCACAGCAAAATCAGATAAACCTGTCTTAACAGAATTGATTGTTTTATCAAAAGTTGAACAAGGAACTATGTCAATTTCCTTGCCATCGAAAAATTGCCTGGCGGCTACTTCGTGGAAACTACCTGCTTCTCCCTGTATCGAAATTTTCATTCTCAAACTGTCTTAAAAAACGAAGGGCCCCTTCGAGGGACCCTTGTTTCATGAATAAATATCTTTTATCTGCACAAAAATCCCTTTAGCTTCTCTTAAAATAAAAAAAGAAGTAAAAAGAAAAATAAATATTGCGCAGTGTCTTCATCCTTCAAAATTGTGAGTACAAATGTAATGGAATATTGTTAACAGCCAAACAGATTAAAGGAAAATATCTCTTTTTTCGAAAATTTACAATAAAAAGGCCCAAATAATAACCGGATATCTAAATATATATAAAAGGTTACCTATGCCTTCCCTCAAGAACCTCTTCAATATCTTCAAATCTGAATCCTTTTGCTTTAAGCAGTATTAAGTAGTGATAGAGGAGATCTGCTGCCTCATTTTTAAATAATTCATCATTCTCGTCTTTTGCTTCAATTACAAGTTCAACTGCTTCCTCACCGACTTTCTGGGCAACCTTGTTTATCCCTTTAAGATAAAGCTTGTTTGTATAGGAGTTCTCAGCATTTTCATCGATCCTCTGGTTTATTATCTTTTCAAGCCTGTACACGAATCCTTTTGAAGATTTCGTTTTATCGAAACAGGTTTCAGTTCCCCTGTGACAGACAGGACCGGCAGGATCGGCTGATATCAGGAGTGTATCATTATCGCAATCAACTATTATGTCTCTGACATATAGGAAGTTACCCGATGTCTCGCCTTTTGTCCAAAGTCTGTTTTTACTTCTGCTGAAGAAAGTGACTTTCCCTTCCTCCGTTGTTTTCTTTAATGCTTCCTCATTCATGAAGCCGACCATCAGAACCTTCAGTGTAACAGCATCCTGTATAACTGCTGGCACCAGGCTATTCATCTTATTAAAATCCGGTTTTATCATCTTTACTTTTTTTCGATTTATCTTTAGAGTTACCTGACCGCAATTTTCTGGCCTTTCAGATATTTTTTAAGCTCCTGAACAGGTATCTCACCATAATGGAAGACAGATGCAGCCAGTGCCGCACTGCAGCCAGTATTCTTAAATACATCCCTGAAATGTTCCATAGTTCCTGCACCTCCCGAGGCTATGACCGGAATGTTTACGTAGGCTACCACTTGTTCAGTTATGTCCAGAGAGAAACCTGACTTCGTACCGTCAGTATTCATCGATGTAAGGAGGATCTCTCCTGCACCTCTTTTTTCTGCTTCCACAACCCATTCAATTGTCCTGTGAGGTGTTATATCCCTTCCTCCCCTCACAAAAACAATCCATTCATCACCGATCTTTTTTGTATCAACGGCCACAACCACACACTGACTTCCGAACCTGTCAGCAATTGCTGAGATCAGATCAGGGTTGCTAATCGCCGAAGAATTTATGCTTACCTTATCTGCACCGGCTGTAATAATTGCCGAAACATCCTCAACGTTCTCAATTC
>JAHEYW010000253.1 GCA_023251395.1 Bacteroidales bacterium | reverse complement strand
TCCTCCATGGTCTTTAATATTTCATCTGACTCATTGAACATTTCAGACCAGTCAGGATTCCTTCCTTCCTCTTTTTCCTTTGGATCAAGGTTTCCAAGGTCCAGTTTCTCCTCGATCCTTGGTTTTAATTTGGCGACCTTGGGCAGGATCTCATCAGTTAATTTTTTTGTAAGCCTTTCTGTTTCCCTTGAGCGGATTGCCTGAAGGACAATTATCCGGCAATGTTCCCTGAACTTGCCATTATTGCTCATATCAATTATCCTGGATTTGATATCCGGATAGAGTAATAACCTTCCATTATAGTAATGGAGACACAGTATGAGGCCGATAAGTGCTCTTTCCTTTACCTGTTCCTTGCCATCCTCATATAGAGTTATAAGATGGGATATTTTTTCGGGTTGCCAGGTTCTGAAAAGACTAAGGGTAATAGCGCTAACAAAAATGCATATTTCATGCCATCTGAACTTGTCAGAAGAGAGAATGATCCTTATAAGACCATTTTCTGCTTCCCCATAATAGTCGGTAAGCCAGAGGTGGTTGAAGATATTTTTAATGAGCTGTTTATGCCTTTTTGAGATTTCTGATTCTGGATTAGGATATGATTCATTTGTTATTTCCAGCCATTCATCCAGCTCCTGTTTAAACATCAGATCATCTGCATTTTCTGCAATGGTTTTCCCACTGAGATGATATTCTTTTTCAATCTGCTGCTTTATCCAGTAAGTATTCCATCCGGAATAACGTGACAATATGTCCTGTTTGACCCGATCAGAAAGAAAAAGGATCGACTGAAGGAGCTTCATGTAAATTTTGTTTCTTTCAGGGTCTTTTACTCCTTCAATAGTATATCTGAGGATATTACGGTAAGTAAGAACAATACTCTCATATTCATCACGCAAAAAGCCTCCAGAGGACTCTGTTATCATACTATCCAGAATATCAAGACTTTGCTTAACTTTCTTTTCTGAGATCAGCTTTCCTATCCTTTTATGTTGCTGTATAGTCTTCAGTGTTTCCATGATTAGACTTTGCCTGAATTTTTATTCTATGCCAATAATATAGTTCCTTTTTCCTTTAATTAAGGTTGCAACAATCAGGCCGATTTTATTATGTTGAGCACTTTTTTACCATAATCTATAACATTGAGTACTTTTGTTGTGCAAATAAGAGTGACGCTTTAGCTTTTGAACATAATATAAAACCACTGATAATAAACTTAATTTTAGCGCTTTTTGGGTTTGGATTGATGTAATAATCTTGTTGGGCATAGAAGGAAAATTCAGCAAATTCCACCGAAAGCAGGATTGATCGAGTTTCCCCCATATTAGGACAACACTATAATTAAGTTGACGCAGAGACTCAAAATGATTTAGAATAGAAACCAGACGCATCAGTAGTATCGAAAATCTATATTAATAATAAGAATGATTCCTGATTCCGCGACTAAAAATGATCCAAATAGCTGGCTGCCGGTTACACTTAAAGATGTAGTGAGCAGAGGATGGGATGAACTGGATGTTATAATCTTCAGTGGTGATGCGTACGTAGATCATCCTTCCTTTGGACCTGCAGTAATAGGCAGAGTAATCGAGAACGAAGGATTCAGAGTTGCCATTGTTCCACAGCCAAACTGGCAGGATGATCTGAGGGATTTCAGAAAGCTTGGCCGTCCAAAATATTTTTTTGGAGTTACGGCAGGCAATATGGATTCAATGGTGAATCATTACACAGCAGCAAAGAGGCTTAGGTCAGATGATGCTTATACTCCCGGCGGAAAAGCCGGTTTCAGGCCAGACTACCCCACAATAGTCTATACACAGATCCTGAAGAAAATTTACCCTGACGTCCCTGTCGTGATTGGAGGTATAGAAGCTTCGATGAGAAGACTTACACATTATGATTATTGGAAGGATAAAATTGAACCATCCATTCTGATTGGCTCAGGCGCAGATCTTCTGATCTATGGAATAGGGGAACAGCCAGTGAGAGAAATAATGAGACTCATGGGTAAGGGTGTCCCTTTCTCGTCACTTAAAACGATACCACAGACGGGGCTTGTTGCAGAAAAGAATACTTTGCCGCAGAGCAGAAAAGAATGGTCAGATATTAATCTGCATTCATTTGAGGAGTGTCTTGCAGAAAAGGATCATTTTGCATCTAATTTTGTAAGGTTCGAAAAGGAATCAAATAAGTTTGCGGCTTCGCGCCTTATCGAGACTTTTATGGATAAAGCTGTAATCATCAACCCACCATATAAGCCGATGGAAGAGGAAGAAGCAGACAGGTCGTATGACCTGCCATACATGTATCTGCCTCATCCAAAATATAATAAGAAAGGAACCATACCTGCATATGAAATGATCAAATTCTCCGTAAATATTCACAGAGGGTGCTTCGGGGGTTGTAGTTTTTGTGCAATAGCAGCTCATCAGGGGAAGCAGATCATTTCCCGTTCCGAAAGATCGATTATGAATGAAATTGACAAGATCACCGCACTTCCTGATTTTAAAGGGTATTTATCTGACCTGGGCGGTCCATCAGCTAATATGTATAAGATGAAAGGCAGGAATATGGAGACATGTTCCAGATGTTCCAGGCCCTCATGTATCTGGCCAAAAGTCTGCAATAATCTGGATACCAGTCATCAGGAATTAACGAAACTTTACAGAAAGGTGAACAGGAGGGAAGGAATTAAAAAGGCATTTATCGGAAGCGGGGTCAGGTATGACTTATTGTTCCCTGAATGTAATCCAAATGCTGGCAAATCTGAAAATGAATATCTTGAGGAGCTGATTAAAGGTCACGTTTCGGGTAGACTCAAAGTTGCCCCCGAACATACTTCATCAGGTGTTCTCTTTCAAATGCGTAAACCGCCATTTACCCTTTTTCGGAAACTTAAAAACCGTTTTATTCAAATTTCAGAAGCTGCGGGGGTGAAATATGAGTTGATCCCTTATTTCATCTCCTCACATCCGGGATGCACAGACAAAGATATGAAAGAACTGGTGGAGGAGGTAAAAACTCTTGGGATCAAACCAGAGCAGGTGCAGGATTTTACACCGACACCCATGACACTCTCAACCTTGATATATTATACGGGTAAGGATCCTTATAGCGGGAAGAAACTTTATGTTGCCAGAAATTCAGAGGAAAAAAAACGACAGAAAGAATATTTCTTCTGGTATAAACAGAAGCCAGACAGATCTTCAGGTTCAGACAGGACGCGTAAAAGTCATAAAGCGCCTCGTATTAATCCTGAGCGATACCCTAAAAAAGTCAATGATTCAAATAAATATGGCAGGGGAACCAGAAGAAAATACAAATCATGAGTGAATTGGAACTGTACAATGCTGCCAGATCAATATTCATTTGAATTATTATTTACTAACTTTCATAATTATAATTAAATTTAAATGTAATTTTATGGATAGTCTGATATTCAATAGATGTTCTGATATTTTATGGCTGTAATGAATTATAAATTAACTAACTAGAAATTAATTTTTCAGATATGAAAACAAGATCGTATTTCAGGATTTACACAATGATTGCAGTTGTTTTCCTGGCAATAACAGGTATGCAGGCCCAGGTTCAGCCTGATAAAAAGGAGGCTGAATTGAAAAAACTTGAGGCAAGTGTGAACATGGCTAAGTCAAAAGTGGCTGTTCAGGAGCGTAAATTGGCTGTTGCTGATTCACTCGTCAATGTTGGAACTAAAATGACAAATGAGGCGAAAGTTGAGATTAAAAATGTGAATGCTGAACTGAAGAAACTTGACAAGGATTATGCCACAGAACAGAAACCTCTTATGAAGGCATCAACTTCAAAAGATAAAGATGAAGCCACTCAGGCAAAGGCTGATCTTAAAGCCCTTACAACAAAATATAAGGCCGACCAGAAAGCGCTAAATACAAGATTGCAGGCAGCAAATAAAAAGGCAACTTCAGGTGATTCGAACATTAATAAGGGAAAAGCAGCTAAAGCCGCCGGGAAGGATGCAATGAAAGCTGCAAAGGATGTCCTCTCTGCCGCACAGAAGAAATATGATACTGCAGCAAGTGCAGGACAGGCTTCTTCAAAAGACAAGAAGAAAAAATAAGACAAAGCGTGTTCTTATATTAATAGAAAAAGCCGTGGAAAACCACGGCTTTTCTTTAACCTAAATATTTGAAAAAACTAAATCACTCATATTCTTTAAGTATATTCTTCACGTCGTCAGGTGCTACCCTTCCGTAGGTTTTATCACCAACAAGAACAACAGGA
Source organism: Bacteroidales bacterium (assembly GCA_023251395.1). GTDB lineage: Bacteria > Bacteroidota > Bacteroidia > Bacteroidales > VadinHA17 > LD21. The sequence goes on along the minus strand of JAHEYW010000253.1, from coordinate 41 downwards.
GCGAGACCACAGGCACCTACGCATCTCAGGCTTGATAGTGA
>JAHEYW010000252.1 GCA_023251395.1 Bacteroidales bacterium | reverse complement strand
GAAACTCGCAGAAAAAGAATCGGTTCAAAATGCCTTAAGAAAGAAATCTGCAAAGAACAAAAAGAGAAAACAAAGGGACCCGTTCAGATTCCATTCAGTTTTGAACCAAGAGTTCAGGTATTAGGAAAATAATCACAGGAGACATCATTTTACATGGCTTTGACAGTAGGCATAACTTTTGATCTGAAACAGAGCTATCCCAAAGAGCTAAAGTCTTCTGCTGATGCTGATTGCGAGCTTGACTCTATGGAAACAATTGCCGCAATAGCAGCAGCTCTTGAAAGAAACAGGAATAGGGTCATCAAGATTGGAAATGCAAGGGAAGTAATCAAATTCATAGAAAAGATTAAACCTGATATAGTTTTTAACATCTCAGAAGGCATATTAGGAAGAAACAGGGAAGCTCAAATTCCTGCAATTCTTGAGGCATACCAAATCCCCTATACAGGCTCTGACCCGCTTACCCTTTCACTTTGTCTTGACAAGTCAATGGCAAAAAAAGTTATAAGCTACAGCAATATCCCGACACCTGATTTCAAAAAGATTTCTGAGGCCGAAGAAATTCAGGAACTTCATGAGATGGAAATAAATTTCCCGCTCTTTATAAAACCCTGTTATGAAGGCTCAAGCAAGGGAATCCGTCTGGATTCAAAAATAAAAAATATTTCAGAACTTAAGAAAAAAACCTTTGAACTTCTTGCAACATACCGCCAACCGGTTTTAATTGAAGAATACCTTCCGGGTTCTGAATATACTGTTGGAATTCTTGGAACAAAAAAACCGGAAGTCCTCGGGATTATGGAAGTAAAAAGTACCTCCAAGTCTGAAGAAGAGCTTATCTATTCCTATGAGATAAAAAAAGATTGGGAAAACCGTGTCCAGTATATCTGCCCTCCTCCTATTTCTCCACAGCTTGAATCAGCAATAAAAAAAGTTGCCATCGATTCCTTTAAAGCCCTTGAGTGCAGGGATGTGGCAAGGGTGGATATAAGGCTTGATAAATACGGAACTCCTAATTTTCTTGAAATCAATCCGCTGCCCGGGTTAATGCCGGGTTACAGCGACCTTTATATTATGGCAAAATCCGTAGGAATGGATTACGATGTTTTAATAAACAAGATACTCTTCTCGGCTATTGAACGCTATCCCCACCTCAGAATAAACGACACCAGAAATTTAATGACATGAATTCCGTTGTTAAATTTAGTCATACCATTAAAATTCTAACAATTTTTCAAACTATAAATCTTTTATTCTGCTTGATATTGGTTTTTATTTCCCAAAAAGCTCAGGCTGCGGACTGGTATGACGCAAAATGGAAATATCGCACTAAAATTACCATCGCAGGCTCTCCTAACGCAGGTATAAATTACCAAATTCCAATCAAGGTAGTTTATCCTCCAAGCTTTGCTGAAGACACTGTCAGCGAATTAAGCCTGACAGGAATAGAATCTTCAGATATAGATTCAGCAGGCAATATCTATGCAGGCAAACAGCGCCAGATTTACAAAAGCACTGACAACGGCAAAACATTCACACTTATCTACACTATTTCTGCTCCACCAAAAGCCTGGAACACCAACGCATTTTACAACGGTAATGAGGTCTTGCTTGTCTATGTAGACTCAAGAGACTATGTTTTTGTTTCTGCAATAAGTACCAACCGGCTCTACCGCAGTACTGATGGAGGAAAAACATTTTCTCATGTATTAAATCTTAAGCGGGTTTTATGGGAAACAGACGGCTCACTTATACGAATGACAGAAGACCAGCATGGACATCTATACGCAGCCGAATATGGTGATTGTTCAAGAAACGATAAAGGGGAATCTTTAACCCGTCTTTGGAAAAGCACCAATGGAGGAGCTACCTGGTTGGATATAAAATCCTGGGATGCAAGGCATTTACATTCAGTGGATTTTAATCCATACAACAATTTTCTCTATGTTGTCACAGGTGAACCTATAAACAAGGCTGTAAGCGAGACTAGGAAAGTTTATCGGAGCAAAGATGGGGGCTCCACATGGAAACTCGTAGCAACTACAGATGATTCCCTGTATCTGCCGGTAAATTTTATAAACGACTGGGTCTATTTAGGAGAAGATAAAGATTATACCAGCGCGTCAACAGAGGTCAGCAATATCAAGAAATTCAAAGATGACGGAATTAGCGAACCTTTTAATCCAATAACTGCCTGGGCTAATCCTGAACCAAATACAATTGTCTGGTCAATATCCAAACTCAATAATTTTCTTATTCTTATTACTATTCCAAAATCATATGGCGCTATTACTGCTCCTCCCCGCTTTATGCAAATCTATAAATCTTCAGACGGTACCAAATGGGAACTGGTACGCAAGCATGCAGTTACATCAAGCGGCGTTAATAAAGGCATTGGCCGCACTCTACCTTTTCTTACATACCACCCGGACAGAACTGGTCAAATATTCGGATCCTTTACTGCAAGCAGCAGTTTCTGCATTACCAGCATGCAATTCTTGGATGTCATAGCTATGAATGAGAAGAGCCGAGCTGATTTTAATGATGTCATGTTTACTGCCTCAGACGGAATAACTCCTTTGCATTACTGGAGAGAATCCTATACCGATTCCAAATCAGCAGTATTCTGGGTTAAAATCAGTGCTGATCTGTCAACTGACCAGAATGTATATATTTATTATGGCAATTCTTCAGCTTCCTCAGCCAGCAACGGAATCAACACCTTTATCTTTTTTGATGACTTCAGTAATAATTTAAGCAAGTGGAACATTACCTCAAGCGCAGAAAGCAATGTTAAGATTGTTGATGGTGCGGTAAAAATAATAAGTAATGGCTCTCTTAATAAAAACGGAATAACCAGCATCGCTACTGTTAGCAGGCCTGCTGTTATAGAATGGAGTTCCTGGTCTCCTGAAAAAAGCACCTATCACAGAACATATGAAGGATATTCAAGCCAGCCATTGACCCGCGATTCAGGATTGTTAATAGAAAGAGTTGGCGGAACAGCAGGGTTAGCATGTAGATATTTGGACGGCGTAATAGCTTACCTTACAACAGGTGCCGGAACCATTGCTAATGTTCCAACCACACAGAAGATTGTCCTGAAACCAACCAAGGGCTACATGCTGTACTGGGATAATCATATGAAGGAAGATAATTCTGACTGGACTGGTTCTAACCAGAGGATAGTTTTCCAGAGTTACGACAATGACGAATATCTCTATGTTGATGATGTGCGGGTCAGAAAATATGCTTTCCCCGAACCAAAGGCTATATCTGCAGCAAACTGCGAAACGAATCCTCAAACCAAATCAGAATAATTAATACCATAGAAAATTCTGACAGGACTGATTAGCTGTCAGCAATCAGCACTCAGCTTTTGTATAAAGAAAGATGCTCAAACAATTTCAGCAAAATTGATTAAGAGGTAGCCGCAGGCTTTAGCCTGCGTAAAAAAGAACTGGATTCCGCATCAAGTGCGGAATGACGAAAAGTGGTCATTCCTGCGAAAGCAGGAATCCAGAAAAGTTACCTCGCCCCTTGCGGGACTTGCCTACCGGCAGGCAGGAAGGAAGGGATGATGGGAAATCTTTACGGGATACAATTAAATCCCTGTTCTTTAAAATGAGTGTTAAATACAAATGCTTTTTTAATTCCAAGTTGACGCATAATATTAAAACTTACACAATCAACCAGACTGAGTTTTTTTCTCATAGCAGTAAGAACACTAATTATCCCTGCCTGATGAACGTGTTCATCTATCCATTCAATATTAAGAATAGGGAAAATATCCTCTTGTAAAGCTCTAACTGCTTCAATACCTAATCTGTGTTGAACTATTGCAAGAGTTTCAACTAAAACATAATTGGTAGATAGGAGAATTTCTTCTTTTGAAACAAGTTCTCTCCAGATCTCTTTGGCTTTAGAATGGTTTTCATCATCTGCATCTAAAACAGCAATGAATGCTGATGTATCAACAAACACTTTCATGATTTAAAAACTTCGGATAGATGTTCATCATGCTTTTCAGACAGGTCTTTTCTGCCAGAATGAAAGCGGCCTGCTGCTTCTATTGCACGTTTTTTACGCTCATCAGGACTAATCTCTTTTAATGATTTCAAAATTTCGTCAACCCCGCGTCTTATTAGTTCTGATAAAGAGATATGAAGTTTGTTTGATAGTTATTTTAATAATTTTGCCTGTTTTTCAGTTAACTGAATCTGAGTTCTTACCATCTTTATCCTCCATGATTACAAAATTAACATCATGATGGTATATGTATAATTCTTAGTCAAGAAATAAATTAAGATTTATTTTACAAGGGGGGAGAGTGAGATTGTTGGCATT
>JAHEYW010000058.1 GCA_023251395.1 Bacteroidales bacterium | reverse complement strand
GGGACTAAAGTCCCGGAGGATATAGGGGAGATTATGATCCGTTGGCTAAAGCCAACGGCAATTGAGTCAGTCACTTAAGAGGCAGACAACAAATGAAGCCAACGGCAATTGAGTCAGTCACTTAAGAGGCAGATAACAAATGAAGCCAACGGCAATTGAGTCAGTCACGTAAGAGGCAAAGAACAAATAAAACCAACGGTAGATGAATATTTTTTTATTCGGTCTTAAATAAGAATCATATTCTCATCAATCAGCCCTATTTTGGAGCTATCCTGTACAGGAACAGAGCTATAACAGCATAAAGAATATTTGGAATCCAGAGGGCGAGCATTGGATCAAGGTCTCCTTTCAGTGAGAATTGGGATGAGAACTGCATAAAGAGAATATACGAAAAGCTGAGTGCCAGTCCAATACCAATTTGCATACCTATACCTCCCCTTATTTTCTGGGATGAGAGTGAGACGCCAATAAGTGTCAGGATAAATACGGCGAAAGAGTTAGAATATCTCCTGTGCTTTTCAATAAGGTATAGTTTAAGTTCTTCGGAGCCCTGAAGCCTGAGAAGATCAATGTAGTCGCTTAACTCTCTGAAAGTCATGGTGCCAACAATTCCGGGATCACGGGCAAAATTCTCCGGTTTGAATGTCAGTGCAGTATCTATTCTTATCCCTTTTCTTATGCTCTCCTTTGTACCGTCTATATCCCTGACATAATAATCGAATACACTCCATTTCCTGATTGTGGTATCCCATCTGATCTGTGTACCCTTTAGCTTTGACAGGAGTTGTCCGTTATCGTCAAATCTTTCGAGGCTGAAGTTTCTTCCGCGCTGGGTGCTGGGGTCATAGTATTCCATATAGGCGTATATATTGGGATATACCTGCCTGTGGAATTCCTGGATTGAACCGAACCTGTAAGGTGAATTATGGTAGTACTTATCTTCGAAAGTCATCCTGACAAGATTTGCATGGGGGATTACAAAATTTGTCAGCGTAAAAGTGAAAATGGCGATAACGAGTGAAGATAGAAAATATGGCCACATCAGCCTCCTGAAGCTCATTCCGCTGTTAAGGATCGCGATGATCTCCGTATTAATAGCCATTTTAGAAGTGAAGAAAATTACGGCAATAAAAACGAACAGAGGAGAAAACAATGTAGCAAAATAGGGAATGAAGTTGAAATAATAATTGACGATTATTGCTTTAACAGGAGCGTGGTTCTGCATGAAATTATCAACCTTCTCTGCGAAGTCAAAAACAACAGCAATTGTCAGAATAGCTACAAGGGAAAAGAAGAAAGTACCCAGAAATTTCCGGATAATATAGATATCAATAATCTTGATTTTCAGAACTTCTATTGTTTCTCTGAAACTTGTTTTATTATTGTCCTTTTCCATTTTGCAAATTCACCTTCTTCAATCTTTTTTCTGGCCACTCTAACCAAATCCAGGTAGAAAGCCAGATTATGCATGCTTGCCAGTTGTGCGCCAAGTATCTCACCTGAAATAATAAGATGCCTGAGATATGCTTTTGAATAAGTCCGGCTGACATTCGACGGACATTCCGGATCAAGCGGGCTGAAATCATCAGCCCATCTTTTATTCCTGATATTGATGATACCTTTCCATGTGAAGATCATCCCGTTGCGTCCGTTTCTTGTAGGCATAACACAATCGAACATATCAATTCCCCTCTCAATACCCTCAAGTATGTTCGCCGGAGTTCCAACTCCCATAAGATAACGGGGTTTGGATTCAGGAAGTATTTCATTTACAATCTCAATTATCCTGTACATCTCGTCAGCAGGTTCTCCGACAGATAATCCTCCGATGGCAATACCTTCCATACCTGTTGCGGCTGCTTTTTCCGCCGATTCCATCCTGAGATCATCGAATATACTACCCTGAATAATAGGGAATAATACCTGATCGTGACCATAAAAAGGTTCTGTTCTCCTGAAATGATCAACAGCCCTGTCAAGCCAGCGATGTGTAAGGGAGAGTGATTTCCTGGCTTCTTTATAATCGCATGGATATGGAGTACATTCATCAAAGGCCATCATTATATCAGAGCCAATAATTCGCTGTATATCAATGGTATTCTCGGCAGTAAACATATGTTTTGAGCCGTCTATATGTGAGCTGAAAAGAGTTCCCTCTTCAGTAATTTTTCTGATCTCGTTTAGGGAAAAGACCTGGTATCCGCCGCTGTCTGTCAGTAATGGACGATCCCATTGCATAAATTTATGAAGTCCGCCTGCTGCCCTAAGAATCTCTGTCCCCGGACGAAGAAATAAATGATAGGTGTTACCAAGGATGATCTTTGCATCAATATCATTGATAAGGCTTTCCTGCAAAACACCTTTCACTGTTCCTGCTGTTCCGACTGGCATAAAAATTGGTGTCGGTATCTCACCATGAGAAGTAGTCAGAACACCTGACCTCGCTTTTGATTCTTTATCCGTCTTTATAATCCGGAACATTCAGCCTCCAGTTTTTCCAAAAGCACAAAGGTACTTTTTAAGTATGGCGTATTAAAATTATCCTCAACTTTTTTCTTTGTCGGTTTCGCAAAAAAGAATGTTGAAAACTATTTTTTACCTTTCAAATTATCTTTCTAATATTGCCTGCTGTTATTCACAGCAGATGATCCCGATAGAAAATATTTTCAATTTAATCGTTTTCATAATCTTTTGTACAGCTGCAGCCGTTGAGCTTTTCTATTGGCTATGGTATTATCCTGCGCCTTTGTTTCACAAACCAGGAGAACCAGGAAATAACTACCCGGCGGTTTCTGTAATAATTTGCGCCAGAAATGAGGCTGTCAATATCAGGAAGTTCCTTCCATTGGTATTGGAGCAGGATTATCCTTCATATGAGGTTATTCTTGTTAATGACTGCTCAGAAGATGGATCAGATGAAATTCTCGGAGAATTCATCGTAAAATATAAACATCTTAAAATATCCTCAATAACAAAGGATCCCCAGTTCACCCATAATAAGAAATTCGCTCAGTTCATTGGCATAAAAGCAGCAAAGAATGAAATACTTGTTTTTACAGATGCTGATTGCCTGCCCCAATCTGATAAATGGCTTAAAACTATTGTGCAGGGCTTTGATGAAAGAACAGAGATCGTTCTCGGTTATGGTGGGTATATGAGGGAAAAAGGACTACTTAACAGCTATATCCGCTATGACTGTACCTTTATTGCAATGCAGTATCTGGGAATGGCTCTGAAGAAAGTCCCTTATATGGGTGTTGGAAGAAATCTAGCATATCGTCGTTCGGTTTTTTTCAGGAATAAAGGATTCGGGGAACACAACCATATAATATCAGGAGATGCCGATTTATTTATTAATGCAGTCGCCACAAAACAAAACACAAAAGTAGAGTTCAGACCCGAATCCCATACAAGATCAGTACCTGCTGCTTCCTTTTCTGAGTTTCTCAGCCAGAAGGAAAGGCATTTTACCACAGCCAGATATTATAAGCCTCTGCATAAGATCCTTCTCATTCTTGAACCTTTCATCAGATTGACATTTTACGGATCTTTTATATACCTGATGATAATACTCTATCTGTGGCCGTATCTGGCTGGACTATTTCTTATCAGACTGACAGTTCAGACAATAGTTTTTTCATCTATTCAGAAGAGGCTAAACGAAAAAGGATTGCTTTTTTATTCATTAATTTTTGATATCTTTTCACCATTATTAAATGGACTCATCTATATGTTACAGATGAGCAACCGGGCCGTAAGAAACACATGGAAATAGGCAGCGATCTTTCTGAAAAAGCCAGGAACGACCTCCTTTTGGTTGATCGGGCCCGGAATGGGGATGAGAAAGCATTTGCATCATTACTAAATCGTTACAGAGACTCCATATATTTCATGTTACTCAAAATGGTAAACAATGCTTCTGATGCGGAAGATCTTACCATTGAGGCTTTCGGGAAAGCATTCAGAAGTCTTGATACATTCACTCCCAATTTTGCATTCAGCACATGGCTTTTCAAAATCGCAACCAATAACTGTATCGATTTCATCCGGAAGAAGCAGGCTTCTCCGGCTATTGTTGATCAGGGTGCTGACGATGGAGACCTTTATACAATCAATATTCAGTCTGACGCACCTGACCCTGAGGAAGCACTTATTAACCATCAGAGAATTGAAGAATTGAGGGAGGTTGTAAGCCAGCTGAAACCCCGTTACAAGAACCTTATTGAACTTAGATATTATAAAGAATATTCATATGAGGAGATATCAAAAGAACTTAATCTCCCGATAGGTACAATTAAAGCACAACTTTTCAGGGCAAAAACACTTCTTTATAATATCCTGAATAAAAAAGGAACCAGATAGTGCCGGAAGAGATATACAAATATTTCGTTAATCTTTCAGATCTTCAGAAGGACCAGTTCAGAATGCTTCTTCCCCTTTATTCGGAGTGGAATAGTAAAATAAATGTCATTTCAAGAAAAGATATGGAGAATTTCTACATTCACCATGTTCTCCATTCCCTTGCCGTAGCCAGGATAGTTAGTTTTAAACCTGGTACTACCCTGCTGGATGTCGGAACCGGAGGTGGCTTTCCCGGAATACCTCTTGCAATAATGTTTCCTGATTCAAACTTCTTCCTCATGGACTCTATTGAGAAGAAGATAAAAGTTGTAAAAGAGGTTAGCAGGGAGCTCAAATTGAACAACATTTATACTCTCAGAATCAGGGCTGAGGATCATAAGGAAAAATATGATTTTGTAATAAGCAGGGCTGTCAATGCTTTTCCCGATTTTGTAAAGATTACAGTTAAAAATATAATCAGTGGCGGAACAAATACTTTAAAGAACGGGATCATCTGCCTTAAGGGTGGAGATCTCAACGATGAGCTTGGAGCATATGTAAAACATGTACAGGTCTTTGAGATAAAAGAGTTCTTCGCAGAGCCGTTTTTTGAGACAAAGAAGATAGTATACCTTGTTAAATGACTTTTTATAACCTGATTACTATATAATGTAAGGCTCAATAGATGATATTACCGGTAATCAGAATTACACGCTATATTTGGGTGAGAGTCGAATAAAAATCAATGCCTTCCGCAAAGAACAGTTAAAAGGTAAACAGATTCTTCGCTTCTCCGCCATTCGGCGGATTCGCTCAGAATGACAAATGCTATAAGAAATAAGCTCATCTTAAGAATCTTTGTCTGTATAAAGCAAAATAGAGAATATGAAAATAATTATTGTTATAAATTTGCTTAAACCATAGTAATCGAAGAACCGAGCTTTGCGAGCTCACCGAAGGTAATCTGGTGAATTTTTGTTGGACGCAATTGATAAAAATAAATGAGAATCACTTGGAATTTGAAAAAATTATTACCTTTGCGATCTCAATTCAGAAAGTTAGAATAAAATAAGGTCACAATGAAAAGAACATTTCAGCCATCCAGAAGGAAGAGATCCAACAAGCATGGCTTCAGGGAAAGAATGGCAACTGCCAACGGAAGAAGAGTTCTTGCAGCACGCAGGGCAAAAGGAAGAAAAAAACTTACTGTTTCAAGTGAACTTAAACTTAAAGGATAAATTTATCTGTTGCTTAAAATAGAGGTGTCTTTCCAAAGGACACCTTTTTTTGTCCCCGTTAAAGACAATAAAAATTTCTAATTTTGCTCTCTCTACAATTTGAAGAATGGTTGATTTTCTGCAATATATTGATGATTCTCCGACAAAAGGAATAGCTGAAAAGATATATAATAACCAAAGGATTACTCCTGAAGAGGGTCTTTTATTGTTCAGGAAGGCAGATCTTCCTCTTCTTGGCATCCTTGCCGGGATTGTCAGGAAAAGGATAAATAAAAACCTGGTATATTTCAACCGTAATTTCCATATTGAGCCGACTAACAAATGTGTTTACAATTGCAGGTTTTGCTCCTACCACAAACCTGCCGATGATCCTGAAAGCTGGGAATTCAGCATTGAACAGATGCTCGAAATTGTAAAGAAATTTGACGGGAAGGCGGTTACAGAAGTTCATATTGTCGGTGGAGTTCATCCTGATCATGATCTTCATTACTATGGTCGCCTCATAAAACGAATTAAAGAACATCGTCCTGACCTTCATGTAAAAGCATTTTCTGCAATAGAGCTCGATTATATGATTACATCAGTTGGCTATTCAATTGAAGAAGGTCTCACTATCCTGAAAGATTACGGGCTTGATTCTATTCCGGGTGGAGGTGCAGAAATTTTCAATGAAGAGGTTAGAAAAATGATATGTGATGAAAAAGCTTCATCAGATCTCTGGCTCAGAATCCATGAAACTGCACATAATCTGGGTATTCCGTCAAATGCCACTATCCTCTATGGTCATATTGAATCCTACAATCACAGGATTGATCATATGGACAGGTTGAGAAAATTACAGGATAAAACAGGCGGTTTCAAAGCATTTATCCCGCTTAAATTCAAGATGCGAAATAATAATATGTCACAGATAGGGGAAGTGAATATTCTGGAAGATCTGAGAAATTATGCGGTCTCCAGGATCTTCCTTGATAATATTCCTCATATCAAAGCTTACTGGCCAATGTCGGGCCGGGATGCTGCACAGCTTAGTCTTTCCTTCGGGGCTGATGATATGGATGGAACAATAGATGATACGACCAGGATCTACTCAATGGCAGGTTCTGCAGAGGAAAACCCTGCACTCACAACAGAGGAAATCTGTAAACTGATAAGAGATGCCGGATTTATCCCGGTTGAAAGAGATACATTGTACAATATCGTAAAACAGTGGTAATTCACCTCTGTCCGGCACTGTGGAGTCTCTATATAATTTTATCTTTACATTTGCGTTATTAACCTGTATAATTTCAGAATATGAGCCTTAAAGAATTCATCTTCAGCAAAGTATTTATCAAGAATCTCTCTATTGCTGTGGCACTGCTGGTTGGCATTATTCTTGTTCTTCTGATCTGGCTTAATATTTATACAAAACACGGACAAGCCAGGCCTGTTCCCAACTTCTATGGGCTTTCCCTGAAAGAGACAGCCAGGCTTGCCAAAAAGAGCAGACTTAAATATGAAATAGTGGACTCTGTCTATACCACTGCCGTTGCCGCAGGATGTGTTGCAGAACAGAACCCTCCGGCAGGTTTTAAAGTAAAATCCAGAAGAAGGATCATGCTTACAATCAATGCCTTTCATCCTGAAATGATCAGAGTTCCAAATCTTGTAGGTCTGCCTTATAAACAGGCAGTTCTGACCATCCAGACTGCCGGGTTTGAAGTTGGCGAAAGAAAATACATTCCGGATCTATCAGTGGATTTTGTAATTAAACAATTATATAAGGGAAAGGAACTTACAGATAAAGATTCTATTCAGAAAGGATCCGCAATAGATCTTGTACTGGGTAAAGGTCTGAGTAACCAGAGGACACCTGTTCCAAATCTTCTTGGGCTCAAACTTGATGCTGCAAAAAATGCTATTCTCTTCTCATCGCTTAACCTCGGTGCTTTTATCTATGACAAGTCAGTTACAAGTGGAAAAGATACCCTGAATGCTTTTGTTGTCAAACAAAATCCCGAATACAAGGATAATGCAACTTTACAGCTTGGGTCGGGAATCTATTTGTGGTTTTCTGTGGATTCAGCAAAATTGCCGGTTGACTCAACCAGGATTGTTCGACCAGATTCACTTGTTATTGAAGAGAAGAAAAAAGAGGAATCAGGTCTGATGTGATGAAAAACAGGATTATAATCTATACTATCTTCCTATGTTTTTCTCTGACACCATGTTATGGACAGGAAGTCGTAACTGGCCTCCAGTCAAATCCGCAGGTAAAAGATGCCTGGAAAAAGCTCGATAAGAAAAAAGGAGTAACGGCTTCAGACACACTTGAACTTCCATTTTTTGATGACTTTTCAAAGATCACAGTCTACCCTGATCCAGCAAAATGGATAGACAATTATGTATTCATTAATAATAACTATTCTATTCAGCAAAAAACCACAGGTGTTGCAACATTTGATGCACTTGACAATACTGGTAGATTGTACGAAACAGCTGATCAGTTTGGTTTTCAGGCTGATAAAATGACTTCAAAACCGATCAATCTTAGCCTCCAGCCTTCGGATAACGTATATTTCAGTTTTTTCTATGAACCTGGAGGTTTATCAGATGAACCTGAACCAAAGGATAGCCTTACACTTCAATTCTTTGCACCAATTGAAAAGAAATGGTATTCAGTCTGGAAGGTTCAGGGAAGTTCTGTTCAGCCATTCAGAGCAGTCATACTACCTGTGGATAATCCTGCTTTTCTGAAAAAAGGATTTCAGTTTAGATTTATTAATTATGCGAGTCTCAGTTCCAGCACTTCCGATCTGTCTATGACCGGCAATTGCGACATATGGAACCTGGATTATATAATGCTTGGTAAGAACAGGAACAGTGCTGATACAATTCCGCCTGACGTGAGCTTTACTCTTCCAGTCAGGTCGCTGCTTAAAACACAGGAATCAATGCCCTGGAATCAGTTCAGGAAAGTATTCCTTTCTGAAATGGGCCCCTCAATACTTATCCACTACAGGAATAACGACAGGATTGTCAGGAACATAACCAGAAATTTCGATATCACCGATGTGTACAAAAACAAACTTGCTTATTCGTTTTCTGCTGGTGCAACAAACATTGAATCAGGTAAAAGCATAGATTACAAAGCAAATCTCCTATATACATTTTCTTCTGAGAGTAATGATTCTGCACTCTTCAGCATAAAAAGCTATCTCATAACTGATGTATTCGATCCTAAGGAGAACGATACCCTTACGTATTATCAGAGGTTCTCCAATTACTTTGCTTTTGATGACGGAACCGCAGAAAGTGGTTATGGGATAAACGGTCTGGGTTCAAAAAATGCTATGGTGGCTTACAGATTTAAATCTTTTATACCCGACACTCTGAGGGCAATTCAGATCTGTTTCAATGACAGCTATGGCAATTCCAATCAAAGGGCTTTTGATCTGATGGTATGGAGTGATAATAACGGTGTACCCGGTGATTTCATTTATACCCAGGAAGAGATGATGGTGACCCAGGGACAAGGTATAAACGGATTCTACACTTATACTTTGAACAACCCTGTTTTTGTTGACGGAATATTTTACATTGGCTGGAAACAACGATCAGAAACCTTTCTCAATGCCGGATTCGATCTTAATACACTTCACAACGGGAAACAGCTCTACTGGCTGAACGGGAACTGGAATATTTCCCAGGCACAAGGCTCGCTAATGATAAGGCCTGTTGTGGGTTATCTTAATAAACCTACCCTGGCAGTAAATACAATTCCGGCAAATAACAAATTGAAGATATGGCCAAATCCAACATCCGGTACATTAAATATTGATCCGGGAGATATAGTTGTAAGTCCTTCATTGACAATTAAGATCCTCGATCTGAACGGTGACGTTATAAGAAATAATATATATACCAGCCAACTTGATGTCTCTTCTCTCTTTGATGGTATTTATTTTATCATCCTTGTCAGTAACGGAAAACAAATGATGATTAGCAGGTTTGTAAAAACAGGACGATAAAGATGTGTGAAGAAGAAATATCAGATCAACAGGAATTATTTGAGCATTTCAGGTTCAAGGTAGATGCCAGACAGTCTCTTCTGCGGATTGACAAGTATATCACTGCAAAGCTTGAGAATACGTCAAGGACACGTGTACAGGAGGCAGCTAATGCAGGAAATATCATGGTAAATGATGTTGCTATAAAACCCAACTACAGGGTTAAACCCGGGGATATCATACAGATCCTCCTCCCCAATCCTCCACGGGAAATTGAACTGATCCCTCAGAACATTCCGATAAATATCGTCTATGAAGATGATGACGTTGTAGTTGTCAATAAAGAAGCAGGTATGGTCGTTCATCCGGCCTATGGGAATTACACAGGAACTCTTGTAAACGCACTGATGTGGCATTTTAAGGATCTGCCATTGTTTAAGACAGGAGAACAGAGACCGGGACTGGTGCACCGTATTGACAAAAACACTTCAGGAATTCTTGTGATCGCAAAGACGGAGTATGCTCATAATAAACTGGCCAGGCAATTCTTTGACAGAACCACCGACAGGAAATATGTTGCACTGGTATGGGGAACACCTGATCCTCCTGAGGGAACAATTACGGGTAATGTCGGAAGAAGTCCGAAGGACCGGAAGGTAATGTATGTCTTTTCGGATGGAAGTCAGGGTAAACATGCAATTACTCATTACAGAATGATTGAAGACCTCGGATATATTTCGATGGTAGAGTGCAAGCTGGAAACAGGTCGCACTCATCAGATAAGAGTCCACTTCAGTTATATCAAACATCCCCTTTTCAATGATGAGGAATATGGAGGCGACCAGATACTTAAAGGGACAACATTTTCGAAATATCAGCAGTTTGTAAAGAACTGCTTTGCGATTCTGCCAAGGCAGGCTCTTCATGCAAAATCACTGGCATTTGATCATCCCGTTACCGGAAAAAGAATGTCATTTGAATCAGAATTACCTGAGGATATGAAGAAGGTGATCGAAAAATGGAGAGTATATATTTCGGGAAGAGATACTTCATCTTAACTGGTATTTGGATTTGGAAGAAACCCAATATTAAAAGGTTCGGAGTTCCTGAAACAGAAATAAACCCACCCCTAGTCCCTCCAGTGAGTGGAATTTGTAATCCTAAACCTGAGCCCTGACTGATTTCTAGTGAGCCTGTCACCTGATGCCTTTCTGAGTCATTCTCTTTTGCTCCCAACTCCCAGCACCAAGCACCCAATCCAGCACCCGGTAACTTCTAAGCTAACATTACCAGCTTCCGCCAGCACCGCCGCCACCGAAGCCACCTCCTCCGAAACCGCCAAAGCCGCCGCCTCCACCGCCACCGGAAAATCCTCCCCAGCTGCCGCTATGGGAATTCCTTCCGGAATTCATCATTGCCATCATCATCCAGAATGGTAATCCGCTGCGACTTATATTATTATGGTTATTTTTCTCGGCACCGCTGATCAGAACTATAATTATTATGATAAATATCAAAAGACCGACAGGTGCAGCTTTTTTAACACCTTTATTCATTTTTTTGCCATACTGGGCTGCACTGTACTCACCTCTGGCAAGTGCCATCAGAGTAGTGGTTGCTTTATCAATTCCACCAAAATAGTCACCTCGTCTGAATGCGGGAAGTATTTCATTATCAACTATCGGTCCACATATTAAATCAGGTATTGCTCCTTCCAGTCCATATCCTGTTGAAATCTGAACCTCACCTCTTGAGTCCTGGGTTTTGGGTTTAATAAGAATCAGAACACCATTATTAAGGTTCTTTCGTCCGATACCCCATTTATCACCAAGGCGCTGTGCGAAATCGGCTATATCATACCCCTGAAGATCTTTGACAATGACAACAGAGATCTGGTTTGATGTTGAATCGTCGAATGCTACAAGCTTGCTCTCAAGCCTATTCTGTTCAGCTGGTGTAAGAAATCCCGCAAAGTCGTTTACAAGTCGTTGAGGCACAGGCTTATCCGGAATATCCTGTCCTGATATTATAGTTGGTATAACAGCTAAAACTATAAGGGTAAATAGTACACTTATTCCTGTATTTTTTAAGTTCACTTTCATTCTTCTCCTGGTTTATCAAATGATATTTCGTCCGGAAGTTCATTTACATCATTGCTCTGGTGAGGAAAATGAGACCTCAGCTGCTCTCCCGCCATAATTATTCCCCTCGAAAGGCCTTCGGTAAATTTTCCTTCCCTGAAATCTGTTGTCATAAGCTCTTTAATATTATTCCAGAATCCTTCAGGCACCTTTGCATTTATTCCCGCATCGCCAATTATTGCAAATTTCCTGTCTTCAACAGCAAGGTAAAAAAGAACCCCATTCCGGAGTGCGGTTTTGTGCATTCCAAGCTTTTTAAAGATCCATGCAGCCCTGTCAAGAACCTCCCCGGTGAAAGAGGTCTCAATATGGACCCTTATCTCACCGGAGGTTGACTCTTCAGCTGCTTTTACCGCAGCCAGGATCTTTTCCTGCTGCTCCTTTGTGAAAAAAGTCGAAGCTTTTATCATTTTCTGTAATTGCTAGAACTTAACCTCAGGAGCTTTATCAGCACCTTCAGTAGCTTTAAAGTATGGCTTCTGGGTGAATGAGAACATACCTGCAAGAAAGTTCTGCGGGAATTTCTTGATATAAGTGTTATAAGTCTGAGCAACATCATTAAATTTCCTTCTTTCAGTAGAAATTCTGTTCTCCGTACCTTCAAGAGTCACCTGAAGATCCCTGAAATTCTGTGTTGCCTTCAGTTCGGGATACTTTTCAACAACAACCATAAGCCTTGCAAGTGCTGAGCTCACCTGGTTCTGTGCAGCCTGGAACTGTGCCATGGATTGTTCTGTGAGATCCTTTGGTTCAATTTTCACTGAAGTGGCTTTTGCCCTGGCTTCAATTACCTGGGTAAGTGTCTGCTGTTCAAAATTTGCAGCACCTTTGACAGTGTTTACAAAATTCGGAATCAGGTCAAGTCTTCTCTGATACTGTGTTTCAACATTACCCCATTGACTGGTAACAGTTTCACCCATTGTAACCATGCTGTTATAGGATTTAACTCCCCATAAAATAACTGACAGAATAACTAATGCTAAAAATGCACCGATAATTATACCAATTAAACAACCTCTTTTCATTTTATCTGATTTTTAAATTCGTTCAAAGGTAAGATAATGCGCCCAGATAACAATTTTGATTACTGCAAGTATGACCTCCAGACGGATAAAGTAAAGCTTTTAACCGGTGAATGGAGTTTTTCAGCCCCCTGGGATCAGAAAAAGTCACATGAAAACAGGAATAAGCTCATGTTGAAAAAGTTAAATAGTTAACTTTGTTATGTTAAATCAAGATTATGAGAACTATTGCAATTGTTGCCGGCGGTGATTCCTCTGAATTCGAGATTTCGGTAAATAGCGCATCTGAAGTATCAAAATCATTATCAGAGAGATACCTGACATATATAATAATGATCAGGGGTATCAACTGGTATTGGGAAGACCCTGAGGGCAGGTTCCACAATATTGACAAGAATGACTTCACCCTTCAGACAGATGAAGGGAAGATAAAGTTTGACGGAGTATTCATTGCTATACATGGAACCCCCGGAGAAAATGGATTATTACAGGGTTATTTTGATATAATGAAGATACCTTATACAAGCTGCAGTGCATTTACATCTGCACTGACATTCAACAAGCAGGCTACCAAACTTTACCTGAAGGAATATAATATACGGATGGCAGAAAACATCATCATCAGGAAAGGAGATTCTTTCGATACCGGAGAAATATTAAAAAAAACCGGTCTGCCCTGTTTTGTGAAACCAAATGACAGTGGATCGAGTTTCGGGGTATCTAAAGTACAATCCAAAGATGAGCTTCAACCCGCAATAGAAAAAGCATTCAGTGAAAGCAGTGAGGCGATGATCGAATCATTTATGCAGGGACGGGAGGTTGCCTGTGGGGTTTTAAAAACAAGGAACAAGAAGATTGTTCTGCCGGTAACAGAGATCATCAGCAAAAATGAATTCTTTGATTATGAAGCCAAATATATAGCTGGTAATTCACAGGAAGTTACGCCAGCTGATCTGCCTCAGGAAATAACTGAAGAGGTTCAGAGATTATCATCTCTCATTGCAGATCTTCTGGGATGCAAGGGCATTGTCAGGGTTGACTTTATCATAGTCTCAGGAAAACCCTGGTTCCTGGAAATCAATACGGTTCCGGGAATGACACAGTCAAGCCTTATTCCCCAGCAAGCCAGGGCAGCTTCTATTCCAGCAGAGGAACTTTACTCGATGGTTGTGGAAGATATGTTTAGCTAGTTTCCTTTTGCTTTTTTTAGTGCACTTGTGGTTGTATAATACTTTGCTATCATATTAGGTACCTCCCACTCGGGCAGTTTTCCGTCTTTAAGATACTGAAGGAACTTGGAAGTTACCTGTCCAAAATGTTCTTCGTGTGTTACCCTGTATTTTGCCGGTATATTTACCTTCAGGGCATTGTCTCCGACATTCTCAACTGAAAGACTGTCATAGGGTAGTGATATCAGAATTTCCCTGAGCTTATTCGAGAAATCCTGCAATGAGACTCCTTTTACATTCTCAATATAGAGTGTGGGAATATATTTCTCTTTGGCAGTTTGCCTTATCACCAGATCACACTTTGTACCTTTCATAAGAGAATAGTGTGAATCGCCACCTCCCTCTGGTGCACTGTACTTCCATTCAACAGATACTTTCGCCCATATACCCTTTATCTGGTAAACTATTTCACCGTTTGAGAATACACTCATAATACCATTTTTAACATCCTTCCAGAGAAAGGTAGGAAAGTCATTGAAGCCTGTAACACCTTTAAACTCATCTTTTGATATTGTTGTGGCCCATCTTTTGGCAGCAACTACATTTATGTCTTCTTTGCTAAGACTTTGTCCGGGAAAACATTCCCACTGAATAAGATCAACCAGGTGAGTGGTCACATCTACAATGCCTTCACCTTGCTGATCCGTATCAAAAAACCAGTCAGGTCGGAGTAATGATATCCCTGAAACGACCTTGGAAAAATGATGAATACTTTCCTTTGTAACAGCAGGTTCTTTCTCAGTTCCAGTTTGCAGTTTGCCGAACACTATCTCATTCTGAGAAAGTAATTTCTGAAGTATAGTTGTAACTTCAAAACGCTCTGTCATAATATCATACAATATCAGACCATTCTCATTGGCAGTCCGGAAAGCGGCTTCAAGTCTTGGAAAATCATCGAATGAGATAATCATTGGTTTGTCTGCCAGGACATTAAGTCCTGCAGTAATTGACTTGTAAATATATTCTGCTTTCTTCCGGTTATTTCCTGCCAGTACAACTACGTTACCAGGTTTTTCGGCAATCATCTTCTCAAAAAAATCGTCGCCGGTATAAACCAGCTCGTTCCATTTAGTAGGGTCTGTTGTACGTGAGTTGTATGATTTGATCCTGTCGAGATGCTGACGGACATCAGGTCCTGAAGGAGCATAAACATTAACATCAGGCGAAACCTGATCATACATGATCTTCTGGACAAGCGCAGCATGAAAATGGCCGGGATCCACAGTCATTAATTTAAAAACCTTTTTATCATTCACCTGGTCCCCTTTATTTTTTGAACCTCCGGAACCACATGAGACGACAGCAGCCATAAGAGGTAAAACCAATAATAATTTAATTCTCATTATAAACCTTATGATTTAATTACATGTATTGTGCAATTCCTGTTATATTGTTTGTTCCGTATGGCGCACGCTGCGGACGTGAAAGCCATTTATTTGCTTCCTCATCATTAATGAATTTCTCTTTTGCAGGATCCCATTGAAGCTTCCTTCCAAGTTTCATGGCAATATGTGTAACGAGACAGACTGTACATGCTCTATGGCCAATTTCAACAGGTGAAATGG
>JAHEYW010000057.1:9565-15566 GCA_023251395.1 Bacteroidales bacterium | reverse complement strand
ACCAGAGTTCCTTTTATATTCTTCCCTTCATAAATTGGTCGGGTTGCGAGTATCTGGTTAAGTGTCTTATCATAGGGTTTCTCCTGAATATCTGCACCACCGCATTTGATATATGCGAATTCTCCCTTTATCCTGAACGCATAAAAACGGTTTTTCGACGGGACATGCTTTTCAACATAGGCTTTGAGAGCAGGATATGTTATTTCACCATTCAATGAAAGGGTATCATCCTGGTTAAAAAATGTAGTAACAGCATAAGGTGTCATCTCAGCATCGTCGGGTTCAACTATCTTTCCGTCCTGTGCAACTCTGTAAACAACATGGTCGAGGATGATCATCTCCCCGTTCATTTTATTAAAAGTTCCCAGTCCGAAATTGCCATGTTTTTTGAGTTCACCTATTTTGACATTCCCTTCCAGCACTCCATTGTCGAGTGCTTTCAGAACTGAATAGTGATAAATCGTATCCTCGTGGTTTGAAGAGCATCCGAAGAGGATAACAAACGGCAATATTATAAGCAGCTTCTTCATAACATTCCACTAATTTTCTATCAACTTTCCTGTTAAAGGACCCTGTGGTCTCATCATTCCTCCAGGTCCGCCACTTATTGGCATTCCAGCTCTTGCTGTTTTCCTGTCGAGGGTTACGTTCAGTACTCCGTCTTTATCTTCAAATTTGAAAACGACAGCCTCGCCGCTAATAGATTCCTCTACAAAACGTGCATTCAGCTCGAGAGTGTAGTTATCTGTCCATGAATAGTTTGCAGCAACTTTTATCACAGGCTGGGTAATAGTGTAATTTGCATCCCTCGATTTCATTGATGGAGCGCGCATTGCCGATAATATAGATGTAATCGAAGTATTTGCATATTTCCAGGAATCGGCTCCGGCTTTTATCGCAACGGTTTCTGCATCTCTTTTTAATGCAATAAGGCACAGCCCGTTTGTGAAGGTGATCTTTGCCTCCTTAATGTTATAATTATTTTCCTGGAATGATATTGATTTCCCTGATATTCTCTGAATAAGCGATGATGGTTCCGATTTCGAAACGGGTAAAGTCAGAGATGCAATTTTCTTTTTGAGTTCACTGTTTTGACCCAGATCTTCTGCCAATGGTTTATCACTCTTCATTGCAGGCAGCAGGTAATCCCACACATAATTCATTTCCTTCTGCGTATTCGAAGCATTTGCAGTCATAACAACAACTGCATCATAATCCGGAATAAGAATTACGAACTGACCAGCCAATCCATCAAGTCTTACTGTGTTATGTCTGCCTCTCCACATCTGATAGCAATAGCCCTGAAACCAGTCATTTATTTCGGCGGGAATTCTTTCATTACCACCACGGCTGTCAATCTTATATGAAGTTGCTTCTGCTATCCAGGCTTTGGGAATAAGTTGTTTCCCGTTCCATTTGCCCTGCTGTAACAGAAGCTGTCCGAATTTACCCATATCCTCTGTACGAAGACGCAGCCCTATCATTCCCAGGTTTATTCCCTGTGGATTAAGGTCCCAGTCAATGCCTCTTATATCGAGAGGTTTGAATACTCTGGGCAAAAGATAATTGAATACAGTTTCACCAGTAACCTGCTGAACGATTGATGATAGCATAAATGTAGCAGTGTTATTATACCTGAAGATTGTTCCTGGCTTGTCTGTTTGTGCTTTCGAAAGGAAAGATCTTATCCAGTCGTCGTTCTGACCACGCCTTGGCTCCTGGTCCTGACCTGTCGACATCATCAGCATATCTCTCACTGTCAGTTCTTTCATATAGTCACAAAGAGTATCGGGAACCGAAGCCGGGAAAAATGAGATCACTTTATCTGTCAGTTTCAGTCGTTTTTCATTAACCGCGAGGCCAATGGCAGTAGCAGTGAATGTTTTGCTTGCTGAGTACATAATATGCTTGTAGTCAGGCCCGTAAGGACTCCACCATCCTTCAGCTACAACATTACCATGCCTGATCAGCATGAAACTGTGCATTTCTACATTACCTGTATCTATGGCATTCAGAAAATCGACAATATATTTTGAGGATACTCCCTGCGATTCAGGAGTTGACCTCATCAGACTTTTTGTTTGGGCTGTGCTTGTAATACTCAAACCGAAGACAAGCATCAGCAGGAATAAAAGACGAATTTGCTTTTTCATGGTTTTAATTAACAGTGTTTAATGAGTAATTATTTTGTGTTAATCAGGTAAATATAAACATATCTTTTCACCATTGTTCCGGTTTGCATAATATTCACTTATTCATCTGTTTCAGAATAAAATAAAAAATCCCCCGGTATGAATAGTCATATCAGGGGACTTATTTTTTTCTGATTAAATTTTCCTATTTCGCACCTTTGTTTACGATATGGAAATAGTCGAATGCTGCTTCGAATGGTGATTCAGGTTGAGCCGGTTGCTGAGCTCCCAATCCCTGGTTTCCGCCCCTTCTTGCCTGTGCCTGTCCTTCACAGTTTATCATGCCGGCTTTTATGTCCCTCATTGCAAAATCAACAGAACCAACTGTCTTGAATGTCTTTCCATCAGCAGAGCATGAAGCAGTATAAACACTTCCTTTTTTCTCGAGCTTCAGAACCAGAGTATTGTTATCCTTTATAATGTCAGCCATGCTCAATGTTGCTGCGGATAACTGGCTTCCCAGTTTTTCCACTACAAGCTCTACTGAACCCGGTTGTGGTCCGGCAGGTTGTGCTCCAGGAGCTCCTCCACCACCTCTTCTGCCAAAACTTGACCTGTAAACCAGTTTGACAAAATTATCATCATCCTGGTATGCAAGAATTCCGCCATTCTCATTTGCACCTGACGGTTTTCTTGAGAAGACAACTTTTGAATCCATTGTCCAGTCGGTATTTGCACTTTGAAGGAGAATATTCTCTGCATTGTTTGATGATGCGGTAATGTCACCTTTTGCACCTGTAATAACTAGTGATCCAGCTTTTTTGGTCAGGCTCCAGTGAGAATTATTTTCCCTTAACCAGTTCCATTGTTTTCCCAGGGTAGCTCCATTGAATTCGTCGCTAATGGATTTGGTCCCGAAGTTAACCAGGAAGATATTTTTCTCTACAGTAACATTATCAGTAAGAGTAACAACTGCAGTTCCCGGAACAGCTTTTGCCTGTTCAACATCTGCTGAAACATTTGCAGTCGCTGAGGTTGCTGAAACAGCCGGTACTTTTGAAGCATCAGCTAAAAGGTAACTATATGCTTTAACACCTGGATCAAAACCAGCGGCACTTTTTCCGTCAACAGATATGGAAGCGGGTTTCAGATCAGGCATAACTTTTACCGGATAAAAATCTGCTACAGTTTTCCCATTATATGTTACTGAAGCATAAATAAGTGCAGTCCCGACACTTTTTGCAGTTACAGCCCCTTTGTCATCAATGCTGGCAACAGCAGGATTGGTGCTCTTGTAAGCAACCTGTGCATCCTTCAGGTTAATGAAACTATCGTCTGTAAGTGAAGCTGTTACACTTGTCTTTGCGGTGTTCCCTGGTCTCAGGACTATCTTGTCACCTTCTGCCACAACTGTCTTTAATACCGGAATGAAACTACCACTCATTGTAGCTTCAACTTTGCCTTTAATGTCTTTTGATGATGCTCCGATCTCAAATACATATTTCCCTGAATCGAAGGTCAGCTTGTTAGCTTTTGGATCCCAGAACCAGAGGTCAGCACAGTCAACATCAATTGATACAGTTTTGGTCTGGCCTGCAGGTATTGTAACCCGCTGAAAGCCTCTGAGCCTCTTTATTGGTCTTTCCATTGAGGCCGGACTATCGGGTGTTCTGACATATATCTGAACTACTTCATCACCATCAACACCTCCGCTATTCCTGACGTCGGTAGTTATAGTAACCTTGTCGTTCGGGGTGATTGAACTTTTGCTTATTGTAAAATTACTGTATTCGAATGTTGTATAAGACAGACCGAATCCGAACTCATAGGAAACATCCTTATTGAAATACATATATGTTCTTCCATTCTTGCCATTTCCACCTCTGAGATTATAATCGGTGATTGCAGGAAGGTCATTGAGTGACTTATACCAGGTTGCATTTGTTTTTCCTCCAGGGTTAACATCGCCGAAAAGTATTTTGGCCATTGCTGTTCCCTGTGCCTGTCCGTTAAAGCCTGTCCATAAGATAGCGGCTACGTTTGGATTATCTTTGAACTGGTCTGTCTCAACCATTCCGAGTGACTGCATCACTACGATAGTATTAGGATTGACTGCAGCAACAGCTTTGATAAGTTCATACTGGTTCCCTGGCAGTAGCAGTGAGAATCTGTCCGATTCTTCTCCTGCTGTTCTGTCGTCTGTACCGACAAACATTAAAACCACGTCGGATGATGAAGCAAGTGCAAGAGTTTCTTTGTCTATTGCTGCTGCTTCAGCTGCACGGTAAACAAATACTACGGTTTGTGGTCCGCTGATTCCAAGTGAACTGGCCTTCACCGAGATAGTGGTTCCTCTTCCGCCTCCAAAACCGCCACGACCCTGAGCCTGAGGGTTTCCGGCAATTTTTGCTGATGCGATAAGGTTCCCGGTTGATGAGCCAATCCTTGCTTCGATTGTACCACCATCGGTACTTGAAACGGTATAGCTTATTCTGATTGAATCGATATTGGATATATCTATATTATTGTATGCTGTCCAGTCACCGTCTTTTATCCCTCTTAATGATGCAGGACCATTACCTCTTGCTGCAGCAATGATACCAACAGCAGATGCATCAAATTTGGCAGCATCTATTTCTTTTACCGCTCCTTTGATAACTGTAGCAAATCTTAAAGGTGTAATGAAATCACTCCTTCTTGCTGTATTTCCACCTGCACTGAATGCAACTTCAGTTTTCAGGTTGTTATGTTCTATATAGTTCTTAATACCGGTAAGAGGACTAATCCTGTTAGCTGCCTCTGGCTGGCCGGAGTAAGGACCAAGTTCAACTCTTTCAGCCTGTGGCCCGATAACAGCGATCTTTTTAACTGACTCGGCATTTAACGGGAGTGCTTTTTTACCTGTTTTGGAAACAACATTGTTTTTCAGAAGAACAGGTGTACGTGTGGCAACCTCAACAGCAAGATCGTTGTGTGAAGGATCGTTGATGATGGCTGGTTTGATCCCTCTGTAGGGAACCCTGTCTTTCGGATCAAACTCACCCAGTTTCATTCTGATTGTGAAAATGTTTATAAGAGCACGATCGATATCTGTTTCCGTTATCAAACCCTGCTTCAATGCATCCAGGGCACTTGCCTGGTAAACGCTCCCGCAATCTGAATCAACACCCGATTTAAGCCCAAGTGCAGTAGCTTCAGCGCCTGTTTTTACATAATTGTGACCTGTATAAATATCGGATATTGCACCGCAGTCACCTGTAACATATCCCTTCAGACCATAGGTTCTTTTTGCAATAGTATCAATATTGTATTTGCTTGCTGACATGGGAACTCCGTTTACAGAGTTATAACAAGACATAATAGCCGGAAGCTTATCTTTCTCTATGAGGGTTTTATATGGAAGAAGATAAAATTCTCTCATGTCCCTTTTATCCATATCAGAGCTCCCATTATGGCGATTGAATTCAGAGTTATTTGCAAAATAGTGCTTACCGCAAGGAACAGCTTTCAGATAAGTCGGGTCATTCCCCATAAGTCCCTGAATAAATCCGCGGCCGATCTGTGAGACAAGGAAAGGATCCTCACCAAATGATTCTCCTGTCCTTCCCCATCTTGGATCTCTTACAGGTTCGATAACAGGAGACCAGTAAGTAAGAGTGAAGATAACGTCATAGTTAAATCCACGTGCCTCATCGGAGATAAAATTGGTTTCTCTTTTTACCATCGCAGGATCCCATGAAGATCCTACAGCCACGCTGTTAGGAAATGATGTGGCTGTCATCCCGGCATTATTGTTTCTTCCAAGAACGCCATGGAGAGCCTCACCCCAAACATCATAATAATTGATACCTAACCGGGGAATAGGAGGC
>JAHEYW010000057.1:0-9555 GCA_023251395.1 Bacteroidales bacterium | reverse complement strand
TGCTTCTCTTCCGGTGTCATTCTTGAAACCAGGTCTGTTGCCCGTTCCTGGAATGAATAGGAAGTGTTCAGATAAATAGGCTTTTTTGCATTGTCACTTCCCGGGATGAATGCCATAATGGCAAAACAGGCAAGAACAAGAAAAAAGACCCTTACAGTTTTTATTCTCATAGTAGTTTGATTAAGGTGTTAAACATTAAAGTATAGAAAGTTATAATCTTTGAAATAAGGTAATTTCCCTGCATGGATCGGCATCCTGCTAAGGTAATAAAAATATGATTCCCCGCTTTTATTTGTCCCCCTCCCGAGGGTTAAAAGAAGTTAAACAGTGAATTTTATCAGGATTAGAGGGAGATGATTTACAAGATTCTTCGCTTCACTACGTTCCGCTCAGAATGCCAAATATGTATATTCCACTCGCAGTGTAGAGAAGAATCGTGCCCATGTTTATTGGAACAAACTCACTATAGGTGATCTGGCTCTCAGTTTGTGGATTCCTTAAACTATGAAAGTTAATCTAAGCTAATTCAATAATTTTAACTAATGTGAGTCAGACAGGATTATTTTTTATTTGAGGACGGAACAAGGGAAGATTCAATCTTTTCAAGACGGGAATTTAATGCATTAAGTTTTTCTGCCAGAATCTGAATCTCAGATTTCTGGTTATCAATTATTTTTTGCTGTTCCTTCATTGCCTCAACAATAACGGCAGCCAGCGGACCATACTGCATCGAATAATACTGGCCCTCGGTGTTCACAACCTCTGGGATTACTTTTTCAACTTCTTGAGCAATGAAACCGATTCTTGAACCTTTCTCGGGTGATGCAGGATCGCTCCATTCATAATTTACACCCCTCAGTTCCAATACTTTCGTAAGAGCATCACTTATTTCACTTATATTCTTTTTCAGCCTGGCATCGCTTAAATTGCTCCATGCAGAAGTTCCCCCTGAAGTTCCATTTACAAAGAAAGTAAGATTAGAGGTGTTATTCGCGTTTGTACCATTAATAACCAGCCGCCTGTTATCAAACTCACCCCAGATAAGAGGAGCTGCAACCTGTGAATTATCGATTATGAGTCTGTTCGATACTGTCTGAAAATATGCATAACCAACTTTATAGCCCATAATTATATTATCCGAACCGGTATTACTCCACCCGGCATTGTTACCGATAAAAATATTCCGGTTTCCTGTAGAGTTTACTGCCCCGGCATTTACTCCCATAATAATATTTTCATTCCCTGTAGTAAGGGAACCTCCTGCACCTCCTCCGATAAGGATTTGCTGAAAGCCCGATGTATTAGTTAAGCCAGCCTGTCTGCCGATAAATACATTAAAATAACCCGACGAGTTGTTCTTACCTGCCTGAGTCCCAATGAATATATTCTGGCTGGTACTGTTGGAATAACCGGCCTGATCACCTATTGCAATATTGTTTTGTCCTGTTGAATTTGCCCACCCGGCCTGGTTTCCAATAAAAATATTATTATAGCTCTGAGTATTTTTCCCGGCTGCATAGCCGATGATAACGTTACGTGTAGCGAACTGGTTATTTGTAAAATAGCCGGCGCTGTCGCCCATGAAGATGTTGAACTGATGATTTGTTCCGGTGAATCCGGCGAGACGGCCCATTATAATATTACTGTAGCCGGTCTGATTATTGTATCCCGAATTATCTCCAATCATGATATTTGAATATCCTGTTGTATTACTTGTTCCACTCTGGTTCCCAATAAATACGTTGCTGCTTCCGGTTGTATTGGCACGTCCGGAAAAGTAGCCAAGGAATGAGTTGCTTGTTCCAGTTGAATTATAACGACCAGATTCTGTTCCGATAAAAAGGTTATTGTCTGCAGTGTTAGTGTAACCCGCATAATATCCGAGGAATACGTTATTTGAATTGGTTGAGTTTGTATGACCGCTTTCATTACCAATGAAAACGTTGTTATTGCCTGATGTATTTGAAAAACCGGCATTATAACCCATGAAGGAGTTATACTGACCACCGGCATTATTTGTCCCGGCCTGATATCCAAGAAAAGTATTATAAGATGCGGTGGATTTGTATCCCGATTTATAACCAAGAAATACGTTATAACCTCCGGCAGCATTTGTATATCCCGACTGGTATCCAATAAATGAATTATATCTTCCGAATTGATTTAACAGACCTGATTCATTCCCTATGAAGACATTGTATGAAGCAGTGTCATTGGAAAACCCTGAATGGTAACCAAGGAATACGTTACTGTTTCCTGAGGTATTTGCCTTTCCGCTTTCAAATCCAATGAATGAATTGTAAATACCTGTTGTGATGTTCATTCCGCTTCTTTGCCCGATAAGATAATTATTGGCTGTTATATTAAGGTAACTGTTCGGGAAAGCTTTAGCTGCACCTGTCTCTCCAATTGCAAAACCACCTTTGGTACCACCTTTTGCATTTGGATTCACATAGACACGTGTACTGTCACGTGTTACTCTGAAATACTCTGTCCCGGGGGCTTTAACCTGTGAAAGTTCACCAATAGCAAAGCCCCCTTTTGTTGCACCCTTTGCCACTCCGTTACCTACATAAACTCTCACCCCTTCGTCATACACTGCGAAAACTGTTTCTCCGTTTACATTCTTAACTTCAAAAAGGGCTGAATCCCTTGAAGGTTCTGTCCCCTTTACGGTTAACCTGGTTGGGGATCCTGACAGTCCGCCTGATAACATTGAATAAGGAACACTCCATAATCTTGCGGCACCCATATTCTTATATGTTGTCGGATTGGCGACTTTTGTACCAATATATAAAGGTGATGTTGTCCACGGAATAGTGCTGAAAGTGGCTGCAGAGCCCTGTATTTTTACGGCAGATGGATTACCAAAAATAATAGAAAACAACCCTGATGCATTTGTTTTTACATTAGCCTGTTCCTCTTCCCAGATATATGTGCCGGTCCCATTCAGGTAAAAACCAGATGTATCAGAAAGAATCGATAGCTTTACC
Organism: Bacteroidales bacterium; assembly: GCA_023251395.1. Lineage (GTDB taxonomy): Bacteria > Bacteroidota > Bacteroidia > Bacteroidales > VadinHA17 > LD21. The sequence continues at coordinate 6,562 of JAHEYW010000057.1, read as the reverse complement.
TTAATGGTTGCATTTGAAATCAGGTTCCCTGAGCCATCTCTGGCAATTGCCTGGTAATTAAATCCCTGGGGGACCTGTGAAAATAATAGAAATGTTGAATATGTAAAAATAGCAGATAGTAATAGCCGTCTGATCTTCATAAGAGAATGGTTTTAATAGGAGCAACAATAGAAAAAACTATTTGTTCACAAGATCAGTGAACTAATTTTTAATGAATTTTTCTGCAATAAAAGTCAAAGCTGGAGAAAGTAAAACAGGTGTGTTGAAAGGACATCCTTCATATATTCTCCCTTTTTCTCCTTCTTCTTTCTTCCAATCTGCCTTGTATATATAAAATTATACCAATCAGTACTATTGCAAAATATGCGATTATTCCTGCTATCACCCTCATCGTCATCCTGTTACAATACTCATTATGAAGTAAACAATGTTATATGGTTTTGAGTCATCAACAGGAGTGTAATTTTTAAAACTTTAAACAATTCCTATTTATCTCATTCCTGATTAATAGTATAACAACAAAGACGGGCAAATCTAAGATGGATCTGCTTATTACTTTTTAGAAACTCATTAGAAGATTGTTAGAAGTTTATAAGATTCTGATTCAGAAAACTCAAATGCCTGGAAAATTAAAGAAATCCATATTGTCATTTTTCATTTTATCTTATCCCAAACGGCTAAAGAGTCTTTATCTTTAACAAATCACATGTCTTTGCAGAGGTAGCTTTTATCAGATCACCCGGTGCTAATTTTAATTGCAATCCCCGTATACCGGCACTGACAAAAATAAAATCAAAGAGGATACAACTTTCATCGATAAAGGTCGGATAATTCTTTTTCATACAGATTGGAGAGCAACCACCCCGGATATACCCTGTCATATTAAGAATCTCCTTCACCGGGACCATTTCCACACTCTTGTTTCCGGATATCTGTGCCGTTTTTTTAAGGTCCAGTTCATCTGCTCCGGGTATAATACATACAAATATCCCGGATCTGTCGCCTTGTAAAACCAGTGTTTTAAAAACCTGATCTATATTCTGACCTAATTTGTCTGCAACTGAAATTGCACTCAGATCTGACTCATCCACTTCATAAGCCAGGAGGTCATACTTTATATCCAGTTTATCAAGTATCCTGGCGGCATTTGTTTTTGTCATAGCTCTTCTTTCTCAAATTTTTCAAACAGAGGCTAATCATTATTCAAAACTAAAAATATAACAATTGAACAGAAGAACAAAAGCAAAATGGGTTTGTTACCTTTGCTTTATGATTGACCTGCACTTGCAGTGCGAAATTTATTTTACCAGGAGATGGAACAAGATAAAATACTGTTTAAAAAAGCTTACTGGTTAAGTCTGTTTACAATATCCTATAATATTCTGGAAGGAATTATCTCGATGGTAATGGGCTATCGGGATGAAACACTTACCTTATTCGGATTCGGAGCAGATAGTTTCATTGAGGTAATGTCGGGACTTGGTATTACAATTATGATATTACGGATTATGAAAAATCCGGGAAGTTCAAAACAAAAATTCGAGATTACAGCACTTAAAATAACTGGTACTGCTTTTTATTTATTGTCGGCCGGGTTGCTGGCCGGTATTATTCTTAATATCGTCAACAAACAAAAACCCGAAACAACTTTTTGGGGTATTGTTATTTCTCTGATCTCGATAATCGTTATGATCTGGCTCATGCTAGGAAAAAGAAGAGTTGGGAAAAGTTTGAACTCAGAGCCAATTATTTCAGACAGCAACTGTACAAAGATTTGTATTTATATGTCGATTGTTCTGCTTGTCTCAAGTCTTATTTATGAACTGACCGGCTTTCTTTATGCGGATGTTATAGGGGCGGCAGGTTTGATATATTTTTCGATAAGTGAAGGTAAAGAGGCTTTTGAAAAAGCAAAAGGAAAGGCATGCAGTTGTGATAGTCACTGAGAGACAATAAAAGTAAATAATATTATACATACATAAATGAAAAAACGACTACTTGGAAAGACAGGATTTGAGGTCTCTGAAGTCGGGATCGGCACCTGGCAGGTCGGAGGAAAATGGGGAAGTGTTTTTAACAATAATAATGCCGATGCAATATTGAATACTGCCATCGATTATGGTGTCAATTTCATTGATACAGCTGACGTATACAGCGATGGCGAGAGTGAAAAAGCTGTTGGTCGCATTGTCCGTTCACGCAGAGAAAGAATATATGTAGCAACTAAATGCGGACGGAAGTTTTCACCTCATATCGACAAGGCTTATCAGACAAAAGAACTGCGTAAATTTGTTGAGGAAAGTTTAAAAAGAATGGGGCTTGAAACCTTAGACCTCATTCAATTACATTGCCCTCCAACTGAAACATTCTATCGCCCGGAAATATTTGAGCTGTTCCTTACATTAAAAAAAGAAGGAAAAATACTGAACCTGGGCGTGAGTGTGGAAAAGGTTGAGGAAGCCCTAAAAGCAATTGAATATGAAAATGTGACCTCTGTGCAGATAATATTTAATATGTTGAGACAACGCCCATCTGATAAGTTCTTTGCGGAAGCAGCAAAAAGAAATATTGGAATACTTGCAAGGGTACCTTTGGCAAGCGGCCTTTTAACCGGGAAATTCTCACCATCAACAACATTCGGGAAAAATGATCATCGGACATTTAACCGGAACGGAGAGGCTTTTGATAAAGGGGAGACTTTTTCAGGAGTGGATTACTTGAAAGGGCTGGAAGCTGTTGAAGAGATAAAAAAACTTTTCCCGCAGCATTCTAACTTACCCACAATAGCACTGAAATGGATCTTAATGTTTGATGAAATCAGTTGTGTCATTCCGGGGGCTTCAAGTCCCGATCAGGTTCTTTCAAATATAGCAGCATCTGAGCTGCCATCGTTGACTCCAGCACAGATGGATAGTATCAAAGAGATCTATAACAAAAATATCTGGCCCTTAATAGCAGGGGAAAAATGGTAAGATAAACAGGATACTCAAAATTGATTATGACACGTTTATATTGATCTAATTGTTAATTACATAATAAAAGCGAGATAGATATGGCAACTATTTTCAGACATGAAAAAAGGGAATTTCAAGAGGACCCCAACAAGATTGACAATTTCCGTCTTTATTCCGACACTTCAATTAAAAAAAGCGGAGTCTATCCGAAAAATCTGAACTTCGATCTGCGGTTATTAAATCCAGGACAACTCTCAGCTCCCTATCATTTTCACAGATTTGCCGAGGAATTGTTTATGGTCATTTCCGGGACGATGACATTAAGGACGCCAACTGGCTTCGAGGTTGTAACACCCGGAGATCTTATATTCTTCGAAATGGGAGAGACCGGAGCTCATCAGTTTTATAATCATACCTCAGAACCGTGCACGTATCTGGATGTCAGGACTTATATCGGCCATGATGTTTGTGAGTATCCTGATTCAATGAAAATTCTGATTGCTCCGTCATTCGAGATATTCAGAAATGAATCTAAAACAACATATTTTGACGGGGAAGAGGAGGTTCTGAATATCTGGAAGAACAGGAAAAATAAATAGTATCATACAGGGAAATCAATCTTAAACAAGCATCCGATGAAAAGGATCCTGATCCTGATCTGCATTGGCTTTAGCCTCTTTGTTTTACTTCAGTCGCAATCGCCAGAAATTATTAAAATACAGGTTAATGCAGATAAGAAGATCGCAACAGTATCTGAATTATTTAACGGAACTAATATTGAAGATCTTAACCACCAGACAAATGGTGGAATATTCAGCCAGTTATTAATGGGTGAAGCCTTTGAAGAAAGTATCGATATCGACTTTCTCAAACTTCCGGTCAGTGATTATGTCAAACTCTGTGTAATAATTGACGAGATGCGGCGTCCGAATATTGCACTTTATGGTGGACATATTTCCATCAATAACCTGAAAGATCTTTACGATATCAATTCATCCGAAATCAACAATTCTCTTTATCCTGCTCCGTCTCCAAATGCTGCCACTTTTAGCAATCCAGCCCAGGGCCTCAAGAGGAGTCCATCGAAAATTGGCCCATTTACATTCTATGGGAATTATGTTCCTTACGACAGTATTCCCGTCTCTATCCGTTCTGAACTGGAAAGGAGAGCTAACGGGGAGGAACAGATCAGCCGCTACTGGGTAAAAATGACGAGTGGAAGTGCAAATGGAAGATATATACTTCGGAGGGGAAATGCCTATATGGGCCGCCAGGATCAGATCATTAAAATGGAAGGAGGCAATGGTGAATTCGGCCTTTTCAACAGAGGATTAAACAAGCAGGGTATCAGATTCGTTTCCGGCAAGTTATACGAAGGTGTACTTCGGGTGAAGGCAGACACACCTGCTGTGATTTATCTATCCATCCGAGATGAAAACGGCAGGGTACTGGCAGAAAATCCTTACAATATTAAAGGCGATGGTTTATGGGAGAAAGTTACTTTTGGGCTTACCCCAACCGGGAATACTTTAAAAGGCGGATTCGGAATTGCAATGAAAGAAAAAGGGCAGATTGAACTTGGTTTTGCATTTCTGGAACCGGGCACCTGGGGACGTATTCCTGGAGGCTACCATTTGCGAATGGATTTTGCAGATGCTCTTATCAAACAAGGAATCAAGGTTATTCGTTACAATGGATCAATGATCGACCAGGGAGTTGATAATGAACTGTACAGATGGAAGAATTTCTATGGTCCAGTTGATGAACGCCGGGTCTGCTTCCGTAACGGATTCAACCCTTATGCAACCACCAGCTTTGGTCCAATAGAACTATGCCAGTTTGCTGAAGCAATCGGTGCAACGGCTGTGATTGGCATGAACCAGAATGAGAACTATGAGGATATTCACGATTTTGTTGAATATATGAACGGCGCAGTTACCTCCAAATGGGGTGCAAAACGTGTCTCAGACGGGCATCCTCAACCATACAACCTGAAATATATTGAAGTTCACAATGAGGCAACAATATCTGTTGCGTACAATGAATGTATCAGGAAGTTCGCAAGTGCTGCCTGGGAAGCTGATCCTGCAATGCACATAACAATCTCTGTGAATATCGGCAGCAACATGAACAGTTTCATGTACAATGGTGACCAGTATGTCCTTGCTAAAGAGCTCTTTCAATGGTTCATCGGGCAGGGCAAAGCAGACAAGATGGTTTGGGACGCACATTACGGCAGCTCCAGAAACTTTGCTGACAGCAAGGGCTTTACGCATGAGATGGGAATCGACCTGCAAGCAGACTTGTTTAAGGACCTGGGAGTCAAACTTACACTTTGTGATCTGGAAGAGAATGGCAGACGTTGCGACTGGGATCGTGGACTGGCTCACGCGCACAACTGGAACAGTCTGCAGCGTCTTGGTGACCATTTTAAGATGCTTGCAACAGCCAATACCTTTCAGCCATACAACCAGCATACGACATGGGATCAGGGGCGGATCCATTATACATCTGATGCCATTTGGTTTATGCCATCAGCTTATATTGATGAGAAGATAAGCCATAACTGGTTATTCAATGTTGTTGAAGCGACTAGCAGCGAGCCGGATACACTTGACGTGACAGTAAAGCTGAGCGACGATGGCAAGACTATGGAACTGTGCGTGGTAAATCTGGCCGGTACTCCGAAAAATGCTTTGATCAATCTCAATAAATTTGCCTGTAAGTCATCTGCAGAATCATGGATGATAGGTGACTGTGCACTCACCGAAACCAATACATACGAAAATCAGACCAAAGTAGTTCCGGTAACAAGGCAGATTAAAGCAGTCAGGACAAACTGGAAATATACATTCCCAAAATATTCCTATACATTTATTACACTTAAGCAATAACATAAGTGCAATTCCTGAAAAAATGGGATAATTGTCAGCAATTTATTACTTTTCGTACGGCAAATCCTTTGCAGGTTTCTCCTGCGGATAAAGGCCAGAGTTTAATTTGAATTTAAATTAACCTGAAACATATTATTAAATGAAAGCCAGAACCCTTCATTTCCATGCAATTATTACACTTCTTCTTGGGTACTTTCTGATTACCGGATGTTCTACCACCACTGATAATTCAAAGCTTTACCCAGATGGATTACCAAGAAGTACTCCTGAGGAAGAGGGAGTTCCATCCAATACCATTTCGACATTTTTTAAGATGGTCGCAGAAAAGGGGTACGATTTACATGGGTTGATGATGCTTCGGCATGGGAAGGTAATAGTCGAACACTGGTGGGCTCCTTATGCTCCTCAGTACCAGCATGCAATGTACTCTGCTACAAAGACTTTTACAGGAGTTGCAGTAGGATTTGCCGTACAGGAAGGACTGCTGAAAATTGATGATAAGGTGACTTCTTTTTTCCCGGATCTTCTTCCCGATACTATTTCTCCTCAGCTTGCAAATCTTACAATTAAACATCTGCTAACCATGACTGTTGGACATGCATCGATGTCGTATGCCGGTTCGGGAGACAGTCAGGTCCGATCGTTTCTAAAAGCACGTTTTGCACATGAACCAGGTACCTCTTTTGCATATAATATTACATCTTCCCACATGCT
>JAHEYW010000251.1 GCA_023251395.1 Bacteroidales bacterium | reverse complement strand
TTCGTATCCTGGTATTCATCAACCAGGATGTATGAGAACCTCTCCTGGTATCTGGCAAGCACATCAGGAAAATCTCGCAGGAGTATGTTTGTATTCAGAAGGAGGTCATCAAAATCCATTGCATTTGACCGGAAACACCTGGCAGCATATTCCTTATAAATATTTGCCAGTAATGGCATTCTGCTGGCTTTATCTGTTTCTACCATCTGAGAACTTGCAGCATACATATTTGCCGTTACCAGGTTATTCTTTGCATGTGATATTCTGGATGCGATTACGCCGGCCTTGTAAATATTATCATCGAGATTCATGTCTTTGATAATTGATCTGATCAGGCTTTTGGAATCAGATGAATCATAGATTGTGAAAGAAGATTTATAGCCAAGCAGATCACTTTCCATTCTCAGGATTTTTGCAAAGATTGAATGAAAGGTACCCATCCAGAGGAATCTTGAAATCTCGGGTCCGGCAATTTTTATGATTCTCTCTTTCATTTCACGGGCAGCTTTATTGGTAAATGTGAGAGCAAGGATCTTATTTGCCCTGATACCTTGTTGAAGCAAATAAGCGATCCGGTAAGTCAGGACTCTTGTTTTGCCAGATCCTGCTCCTGCAATTACGAGAGAAGCTCCGGAATAATTTATTACAGCTTCGAGCTGAGCTTCATTCAGCTCCTTTAAGTAGTTGTTGATCATTAATTTGCCTGGTTTTCCACAAAGGAATGCATTGTCAAATTTAGTATAAAAATTGTGAGGATTTTATTATTCTTGTCATTAACTTAGGGCCAGTTATTAACAATAGTTATTATGAAAAGATACGGTCAGATAATCGGCGTCAGGCCTGAAGATTTCGAAAGATACAAGAAGTATCATTCTGATGTTTGGGCTGGAGTTCTGGATATGATTAAAAAGTGCAACATCAGGAATTATTCTATTTATCATAAAGACAATCAGCTCTTTGCCTATTTTGAATATACAGGAGATGATTTTGCAGCCGATATGGCAAAAATGGCTGCTGATCCTACAACGCAGGAATGGTGGGCAATCATGGAACCAATGCAGGTTCCTGTAGATAACAGGGCTAAAGGTGAATGGTGGGCAAATTTGGAAGAGGTCTTCCATCTTGATTGAAACGACGATTTCATGAATTATAACAAGAATTATAACAATCGGTCCTAAATTCCGTTTTGATATCAAACCTGTTTAGTTTTGCGTTATATAATAATAATTTTTATATCACTTCTGCCTTTAGTGTCTGTGGCACAGCTTACTGCACCCGGAATGAATGCTTTAAGATATGCTTCATACCCTTCCACTCCAGGGAGCAATGATCCGGTATTTATTTTCTGCAACTCAACTGGAAACCAGAAAGGTTCCCTTCAGGCAGTAAGTCCGGGTGGGGTTGGTCCTTTTTCTTTTGTCTGGTCTAAATGGAGCGATGACACAAAAAGCTTTAGCATATCGATAAAGTCTGATTTATCTTCCTTGTCTTCGAGTTGTACAGGGTTGGATGAGGGTGGTTACAGGGTAAGAATAACCAATGGTAATGGATATGATAAAAGCCTGACAGGCTGGATATTCCTGGATAATCCTTATGCACTTGCCAAACTTCAGAATTTCACCTGCGATTATGTTGCCCTTAGTGGAAAAGCTGCAATAGATACTTTTTTTTATAAAGATCCTGCAGATGGTAACTTCATAAAGCTCAGAAATGCTGTCGGTTTTAACTGGTCATCCACACCATCATCCACGATACCATATCCTGACCTTGAGATCAACCCGGTTACATTTACCCCACCACTGGAAAATGTTACTTATAAACTAGCCGTTGTCGATAGTTTTAAATGTTCATCTGAATCGTCATTCCCTTATACATCAATTCACGTAAAAGCTGATTTTTCTGTTGACCCGGAAAAAGGAGAGGCTCCCCTTAAAGTGAGGTTTACAAATAAATCAATCAGAGGCGATTACATTAAATGGGAATTTGGAGATGATTCAATATCCACTGTGACAGACTCCATTACACATATCTATTACCGGCCGGGAGAGTATTCAATTAAGCTGACGGCTGAAAGCAAACTGCACTGCATTGATTCAATGCGTTTTGATAAGGTGGTTGTAGATCCATCAGATCTGAATATTCCAAACGTATTCACCCCAAACGGGGATGGAATAAATGACTATTTTAATCTCGACTCAAAGTCTTTGAGGTCAATAAGTGTTGAGATCTTCAGCAAAAGCGGGATAATGGTTTATCGCTTTTATGGTGATAAAGCAAGATTGGATGGATGGAAAGGCTGGGACGGAAATGTTAACAGCTCTTCGATAAAAGCCACACCCGGGGTATACTATTATATTATACGGGCCAAAGGGTGGGACGATAAGATCTATGACGGAACTGAATACAGAGGATTCCTGTATCTGTACAGGTGAGGTATAAAGGTACAAAAGCGTAGAGGCGGAAAGGCAAAAAGGCCAGGGCCAATAAGGTAATTCTTCTATAATTACTGCATTAATCCGATGATCAACCCCATTATAGTCAGGCTTAAAACCGAGTAACAGGCATTAATAAGAAAGAGTGAAAGTGACTTTCTTTCAAAAAGATATATTACTCCTAAAAATGTAAAAACCCAGCCTAAACCTGCAAGAAACCCTGCCATGGAACCGAAAGCTGCCCCGGCACCCTTTCCGATAAACATCGCCAGATTAAATGCAGCAAAGATCATCAGGAGGAACGATAATCCGAATATTTTCAGCATGTTGGCACCCTTTTGTGATTCAGGTGTGAAATTATTTTCTTTCATCCATCTTTTTGTAAAAAGGACAGAATACCATAAGAATCCCAGGAAGAAAGAGCTAACTGCAGCTAATACGATTGAAAGCCAGTTAAGATTCTGAAAAGCATTTTGCATATTCATGTTTATACCTTATTTATTATTAATAGAATAATAACAGATAATGCTGAATGATTGTTCACCGGTGGAGAAAGGGAGAAGGGGTGTGCCCTGCGCCTTTCTAAACGTACATTTCAGCTTTTAGTATGGTTATCGCCTGGCCGGCAATTTCAACGCGATCGCCTCTCTGACTGACTTTCAGTATTCCTTCTCTTTTTGATATCTGGTGTGAAATAAACCTTTCTTTTCCGGTTTTCATTTTCCAGAAAGGTACCAGTACGCAATGTGCCGAACCTGTTACCGGGTCCTCATTTATTCCCAGAGCGGGAGCAAAACACCTCACGCAGAAATCAAATTCCTTATTATCTGATGGAGCTGTGACGATCAGATCCCCGAATTCAGTCTCCTTCATCGCCTGAAAATCAGGTTCCATCATTCTGACATCCTCCTCATTTTTTAAAAGCGCCAGTGTCCATCCATGCGCTGTTTTGTAAAACTCGAGTGATGATTTTCCGGAAACAGAATAAAAGTTTTCAGGTTCAGCTATCTTCTCCAGTGTATACGAAGGAAAATTCATTGTTATCCATCCCTGGTTCTTCCTGATGTAAAGTTTCCCGGCTTTTGAAGTGAGTACTATTTCCTGTTCCTCCCTGACAATACCTCTTTCGTAAAGTATATGGGAAGCGGATAGAGTTGCATGACCGCACAGATCAATTTCTGCTTCCGGGGTAAAGAATCTGATGTTTCTGGTTTCCTTTCCCTGAAAAACAAAAGCAGTTTCAGATAGATTCATCTCCATTGCTACATCCTGCATCCATCCACTGTCAGGTTCGGAATTCAAAATGCAAACTCCCGCAGGATTTCCTTTGAAGGGCTGATCTGTAAATGCATCAACCTGGAAAATAAACTTCTTTTCAGACATGGTATTATATTATTATGCCTTTATCTCTATCGCAAGATAACAAATATTACAAAACCGAAATTACAGCCAGATCAATTTCAGCCGTTTGACATTTACAGATTTCTCCATTCACCGGTAATAAATAATCATTAACGGATATTTTTCAAAACACACCAATGAAAACTTTTTAAACTAAAAAAGTTTTCTCATTTTTGTGCCCGATATTTTAAACCAGATGGATAACAGGGAAAGAATTATTGAAGCGGCTGCGGAGTTATTCCGGACTTACGGTATAAAAGCTGTTACTATGGATCAGTTAGCCTGCCAGCTGACTATGTCCAAACGAACAATATATGAACTTTTTTCGGATAAAGATGAATTATTAATAGGGGTTCTCAGCTGGATGGCAGGGAAACAAAAGTTCATGGTCAAAAAAGTACTTGATGAATCGGAAAATTCAATTGTGGCAATATTCAAATTTCTCCAGCTTAACATGGATCATTTCCAACAGATGAGTCCGGCATTTCTGAATGATATTAAGAAATTTCATACTGAAGTATTAATGAAAAAGGCTGAT
>JAHEYW010000250.1 GCA_023251395.1 Bacteroidales bacterium | reverse complement strand
AACAACATATCCCATCTGGCTTATGCTGTGGTATGCAAGCAACCTTTAATGTCCCATTGGCCAATAGCAAGAAATACGCCTATAACCATAGACAGAGTACCCAGTGTTATAATTAGAATTGATATGCTTTCTGATATGATGAACATATTAAAGAAGAGTCTTATGATAACATAAATCCCTACTGCTTTAATAAGGACGCCTGAAAGCATTGCAGAGATCGGAGAAGGGGCTGATGAATGAGCATCAGGCAGCCAGGCATGAAAGGGAATGATTGCAGCTTTTAGTCCGAAGCCACATAAAATAAGCAGCTGGGCGAAAAGATAAAATGATGAAGTGTGATTTATGCCGTAAGCTGCTTTAATATCTGCAATATTCAGGGTCTTTGTCTTCCAGTAGATGAATCCTATTCCGAATAAAATGAAAAATGATGCGATTGATCCCAGGACCTGATATTTGAAGGAAGCTTCAAGTTCATTTTTCTCTACGCCAAAAGCTACCAGAGAATATGCTGAAATAACCGAGATCTCAAGAAAAACAAATATATTAAAAAGATCGCCGCTCAGGACTACTCCGTTCATACCGGCTATCATCAGGCAAAAGAGAGCATAAAAATAGTTTTCAGCTGTATATCTTTTAATATATGACATCGAATATATGGCTGAAAACAGACCAAGCAGGTTTATTATGCAAACTACAAGAATGCTGAAACCATCAATTACCATATATATCCCGATAGGAATTTTGTTTATGGCTTCCCAGCCTCCAACTTTGTAAACGTAGATATTTCCGGCAGACTGAATCAGTAAGGAAAAGCTTATTACAGAAAGAAACAGAAGTGTTGAAGCGGCACAATATTTATTAAATTCACGAACAAACCTTCCTATAATCATTATCAGGAATGCAGCTGCAAGAGGAGTGACAACAAATAATGGTATCATTTGATTCATATACTATCCTCTTAGATTTTTCATTTCCCTAATATCGAAAGTGCCGTATTTGCGATAAAGTCTGATTATTACCGCCATTAAGAGCGCGGTAGTAGCCAGACCAATTACAATTGCAGTAAGAACCAATGCCTGAGGCAATGGGTCTACATAAATTTTGTCAGGTTCAGCTGGATTCACAATCGGAGCTACACCACCATCAATAAATCCAAGTAGTGCAAAGAATAGAAATGTACTGAATTCCATTATTGATACCGAGATGGCTATCTTGACCAGGTTTCTCATTATTACGACCCCGTATAGCCCAACAAGAAATAATATGAAACACAGGATGTAAGCAGTCATAGCTGTGATTCCTCCTTAAATATTATCAGTGAAAGGAAAATAATGAAGATTGAAGCAGCCACCTCTATTCCCACAAAGATGTTGTAAAGTGGCAGAGTTCCTGCACTTATGAGCGCTCCAACTACACCTTTTGGCAGGTAATTATTAAAGAAATAACCGGTGCCAAAGATAAAACCAGCTGTACCAGTCAGTACTACCATGATCGTTGCAAGACTTTCAACAACTGTTGTTCCCCTTTCTTCTTTTATCAGTTTCAGGACATCGCTTCCGAAGGCCAGAGTTATCAGAATAAATGAGCCGGCTATTATAACACCACCGGCAAAACCACCACCAGGTGTAAGATGTCCATGTGTAATCACATATATCCCATACATAAATATCATCCCGGCGATCAGCTGTGCAGTTTTTTTCACTATTATGGTAAGACCTTGCATATCTTCTACTTTTTCCCTTTAAGCCTTAATATTGTCAATACTCCAAGAACAGCAGTAACAAGAACAACAGCCTCTCCCATAGTATCATATCCTCTGAAATCGAAAACAACGCCTGTTACGAGATTGGCGCTACCCGTTTTGGCAGCTGCACCTTCAATATATGGACCGGCCATCCTGAGTGTACTTGTACCAAGTTTATCAAGAGGCGAGGCTGAAGCATAAAAAAAGTAAAGCAGAACAGCCATCATTACAAAAACTGCTGTCGCAGAAACAAACCCTTTACTATCAGGTCTGGCATACCTCTCTTCTCTTGAACTATCCAATACAACAGCTACCATAATGATAAGGTTAATTGTCTCAACAACTATCTGAACTATTGCAAGATCCGGAGCTTTTAGAAGAAGAAAGCAGATTACCAGTCCATACCCTACAATACCACAGGTAATTACTGCAGAAAGAAGGTCTTTGGCATGGATTGAATATATCGCGCCAACAATCATGAAAACCAGTATTATTGAAATTGAAAGATCCATTGTCGTTTACTATAGTATGATGAGTAACATAATGATCAATCCAGCAAAGATCCAGAGAATATATTCAGATAATACTCCTGTATGTGCTTCGCTGAATATATGACTTACCCGGAGTACAAATCGCTTTGACTGGTCGTAAATATCGAACCATTTCTCCTCAGCTTTTTTAAACATCGATGACAAGATTCTGAACTCAAGTATTGTCTTATAGAATTCAGGCGTTGAATAGGAGGTTTGGTCCTGGATTATTTCACCTCCAATAAAACTATCCTCTTTTCTGAAAGCCCTCAAGTCGGTAAGAAGATAAACAAGAAGTCCAAGAGCGATAGACACCAGGATTAGAACAGATACAACCGAAGGGTTCCAGAATCCGATTAAAGCAAATTTGCCGCTGACCGGCATAAGGACCATAGGCAGGACAATTTTTATCGCACCCACACCAAGGAAGATACAAAAAATTGCCAGAAGAGCTGAAGGCAACCACATTATGACCGGAACTTCCCGGATTTTTGCTAATTCATTTCTTTGCCGTCCAAGAAAGATCCCTCCAATAAATTTGATGAAGCTTGCAAGTGTAAGCGCTGATCCAAGAATAGTGGCGGCAAGCCAGATGATCCATAGTTTATTTGCAAGACCAGGGCCATTCCCAAAATCAATAATTCCCTGATAGATCATCCATTTTGATGCAAAACCATTAAATGGAGGGACTCCTGAAATAGATATTGCGAACACAATCGAGGTAATGAATGTTATTGGCATCGACCGTGACAAGCCTCCCAGATCGTCGATCGAGTTTTTACCAGTCCTGTATTCGACAGCCCCCGACGACATAAAAAGGCCTGTCTTATATATAGCATTATTTATCAGGTGAAATAATCCTGCAGCTATACCGATTGAGGATCCAAGGCTGAAGCCAATTATCATATAACCTGCCTGTGAGACAGCATGAAATCCAAGAAGTCTCTTATAATCATGCTGTACCAAAGCCATCATTACTGCACCTATAATTGTAATAACACCTATTGTGAGAAGAAACAGGGAGATCCATTCATTCAATATGAATATTTTAGTTGTTATCCTGGCAAGGAAATAGATTCCCAGTAGTTTGTCGAGTGATGCTGGCAGATAGGCAGAGGAAGAGGAGGGAGCATTTTCAGTAAAATCCGGTACCCAGGTATGGAATGGAAATGCCCCGGCTTTTGTGAAGCTACCGGTGATGAGGGCAAAAAATGAAATGGCTGAGACAATATCCCTGACCGGCATTGATAGCTGTGACATGCTTAAGGTTCCGCTGATTTTCCAGATAATCGCTATTCCAATTATCATTATGCTGTCAGATGCACCGATGAGAATGAGAGTTTTCTTAGCAGCAGCAGAACTGCATTCATCTGTTGCTCTCATCAGCTTGTAGAGGGTTATGCCTAATGCACCCCAGAAGAAGAGGAATAGCAGAAGATTGTCAGACAATGCTGCACCATATGCACATCCAAGGGTAATTAGAAAATAGGCGGAAAAATTCCTGACGGGATAATAACGGTTATAAACTACTGAATATAGGATAACTAGAAATGCAAAAATGCTGATGCAAAGGGCAATAAGCTTACTTAACAAATCACTGTTAAAAGCAAGGTATGCCTGATCACTTGAAAAGATCTTATTCAATAAAGCTGATCCCTGGAAATACCATGTTTCTGATCCGGGGTTGAAAACTCTGGGTTCAGATATGTAAATGTTTACGCTTATAAGTAATGTTATTATACATATGGATGCTGCCAGAATGCTCTTAGCTGATCTGAACCTTTCCGGAAAAAGGAACAGGATTATTCCTGTAAAAAGAGGCAGCGATATTAATGTGAAAACCTCATTCATTAGTACGCGTGGTTTTTAAGCAAAAAGTAATGTATGCTGACCGATCGATTATTTCAGCAGCATTCATAACTCTTTCCCCGGTCTTATTATCGTATGCCACAGCAAGCCTTTCGGTGCAGCAGTAGCATGGATCAACAGCTGCCAGGGCGAGTGTAGCATCCGCAATTGTCTGTCCTATACATGATTTTCTGAAAGTTGCAATGTTAACATAGCTTGGGGCTCTTATTTTATGTCTGGCTGGAGAGTT
>JAHEYW010000249.1 GCA_023251395.1 Bacteroidales bacterium | reverse complement strand
AAGTTGCAGTAGCTGCATGCGGGTGTCATGATAACCGGATGGACAAAATGTGGTGGAATGAGCAATTTATGGGATGGCCTATTGGAAAACAATATTCTGAATCGTCAAATGTTGATAATGCCTGGAGGCTCAAAGGTAAACTTCTCCTTATAAACGGGGAGATGGACAATAATGTAGATCCATCTTCCACTGCCCAGTTTGTAAACGCACTGATAAAAGCAAATAAGGAATTTGAATACGTTCTTATACCAGGAGCAAAACATACCAACGGCGGCACTTATGGGGAACGTAAAAGACGTGATTTCTTTGTAAAGTATCTTCTTGGAGCGGAACCACCTGAGTGGAACTAAAGCTTCCTTTATGAAACGGATTACTAAAAGTCAGATCCCACGAACAATAATAATGCTCGGTATTGTCAGCCTCTTCACTGACATTGCAACTGAGATGATTTACCCACTCATTCCGGTATTCGTAGCTGCTCTTGGCTCAGGAGCAATACTTCTTGGAATTATCGAAGGAGTAGCAGAGACAACTGCTTCAATGCTAAAGTTGATAAGTGGAATTATATCAGATAAGATAGGTAAGAGAAAATTACTGGTTTTGATAGGATATTCAATCTCATCACTTTTCCGTCCACTAACCGGTGTCGTATCGGCTGCATGGCAGATTGTTGTAATCAGGATGGTTGACCGAATAGGTAAAGGTATAAGGTCGTCACCCAGGGATGCTCTTATTGCATCATCTGTCGATGCACGTATCAGAGGGAAAGCTTATGGGTTCGACAGAGCCATGGATCATGCCGGGGCCGTAATCGGGCCGGTCATTGCCATACTTACTTTATTGATCCTGTTTTTTGGCTTTAAACTGAAAGATTCATTGATAGCCTTAAGATGGACATTCATACTTGCTATCATTCCCGGAATTCTCGCAGTACTTATTCTTACCTTTTTTGTCTCTGAAAAAAGTCCTGCCAGTTCAGGAAACAAGAACCTGAGACTCTCACTTAAAGGGTTTGATATCAATTTTAAAAGATACCTTCTGATAATGGTACTCTTTACTCTGGGTAATTCTTCTGATGCCTTTCTTCTATTCAGAGTTGAGGAGGCTATTCAAAAGAGTGGATCGGTTGTCAATCTGGTAAGAAGCATCGAACCCCTTCAGAAAATGATATCAGGTTTTGGCAGCGAAAGCGAACAAATTAAGATAATTAACATATTGTTTTTACCACTGATATGGGCCTTTTTCCATATTATTAAGAGCGTATTTTCAACTCCGTTAGGGTCTCTTTCAGACAGGATCGGGAGAAAAAAAGTAATTAATGCCGGTTGGGCAATCTACACCTTTGTCTATCTCTCGTTTGCATTTCTGGTCTTTCTGCCTTCGCGATTTCAGATCCTGGTAACATTCATTCTTTTTGGCATTTATGCACTGTTCTATGCATTTACCGAGGGAGCAGAAAAGGCTTTTGTTGCGGATATTGTAAAGGAAGAGCAAAGAGGAACAGCTTTTGGTTTGTTTAACTTTGCCGTAGGACTTGGAGCACTACCGGCAAGCATAATTTTCGGATTGCTGTATAGCTCATTTGATAAAATTTATCCGGGCTTTGGAGGGACAGTAGCTTTTGGCTTCGGAGGTTTTATCGCCCTTATTTCAATGATATTGCTTGCTGCAGTTGTTAAGGATAGCAGAAAAAATAAAGTATTATATCAGTAAAACAAAGAAGGGAGACATTTAAATATCTCCCTCTCTCCTTCTTGCTTTATTTAATGTCAAATATTAAATGTACATGTTTATAAGCTGCTCAAGCATTTCCTGTTTGCCACTGATCACTTTTGGTTCACCTGCAGCAAGTGCAACTTCCCTGAGCTTCTCAAGGGTCAGTTTACCGGCTTCATAGTCTTTGCCTTTACCTTTATCGAAAGACTCATATCTTTTTGCTTTAAGCTTAAGATAATCACTGTCTTTCAGGATCTTTTCAGCCAGAACAAGTGCTCTCGCGAAGGTATCCATACCGCTTACATGTGCAATAAAGATATCCTCAATATCTGTTGAATTACGACGGATCTTAGCATCAAAATTGACACCACCGGTTTTAAATCCACCAGCCTGAAGGATGATCATCATAGCCTCTGTAACTTCATAAATATTTGTCGGGAATTCGTCAGTATCCCAGCCATTCTGATAATCGCCTTTATTTGCATCAATGCTTCCAAGAAGTCCTGAATCAGCAGCTGTCTGTATTTCATGAGCGAAAGAGTGACCTGCAAGAGTTGCATGGTTAACTTCTATGTTCAGTTTGAAGTCTTTATCCAATCCATAATGTCTCAGGAAACCAATAACTGTAGCTGCATCAAAATCATATTGGTGTTTTGATGGCTCCATTGGTTTTGGTTCGATAAGAAATGTACCTTTGAAACCATTCTTTCTTCCATAATCACGGGCCATAGTGAGCATCATAGCCATATGATCCAATTCTCTTTTCATATTTGTATTATGAAGGCTCATGTAACCCTCTCTGCCACCCCAGAACACATAGTTTTCACCGCCTAATGCAATAGTTGCGTCAATTGCATTTTTAAGCTGAACACCGGCATTGGAGACAACGGCAAAATCTGGATTTGTTGCTGCACCGTTCATATAACGGGGATTTGAAAAAAGGTTAGCTGTGCCCCAGAGTAATTTAACACCGGTTTGCTCCTGCATCTTTTTCATAACAGGAACATATTTTGCCAGTCTCTTTTCAACGTCAAATACAGATCCATCGCCACCTACTACATCAATATCGTGAAAACAATAATAAGGAGCGCCTATTTTTGTAATGAATTCAAAAGCGGCTTCAAGACGTTGCTTGATCTTATCGTCAAGGCTGGAATCTTTCCATGGATACACTCTTGTTTCATTTCCGAAAGGATCTGAGCCATCACCGCAAAATGAATGCCAGTAAGCAATTGCAAAACGCAAGTGATCCTTCATTTTTTTATTACCTACTTTCTGCTCTGCATTATACCACCTGAAGGCAAGCGGATTTTTCGACTTGACGCCTTCAAATTCAATTTTCCCTATACCGGGATAAAATTCTTTTTTCCCTTTTGTAGCCATAACATTATTTATTAAAATTATTTGTAAGATTATCTCATTTAAATATAATTGATTTAATTTTCAAATTAAACTGCAAGGAGAAGTTGTTTCCATTTTGCATAAGCCTCATCGTACTGAGCTGTCTTTTTAATATCAGGTTCAGTCATGCCAACTTCACTCAGGCCGACAAAGGCTTCTTTTTCTGACTTATAATAACCACAACCAATACCGGCTCCCCTTGCTGCTCCGATAGAACCATCAGTATTGTAAAGATGAATAGGTGTCCGGGTAATACAGGACAAGGCTTCCCTGAACACTCCACTGAGGAACATGTTAGCTTTTCCGGCTCTCATAATTTCAGGCACAATACCCGTTTCCTTCATGATATCCAGACCGTACCTGAACGAAAAAGCAATACCTTCCTGGGCAGATCTGAAAAGATGAGGGAAAGAATGTGTATTGAAATTGAGTCCAATGATCCTTGACCCGGTATCCCTGTTATTTAACATTCTCTCAGCTCCATTTCCGAATGGAAGAATGAATAATCCGTTACTTCCCGGAGCAATTGATGCTGCCTGATCATTCATTTCATTATAAGAAAGATTATTTCCTGCATGTCTTTTTATCCACGAATTAAGGATGCCAGTACCGTTTATGCACAGGAGCACTCCAAGCCTTGGGTTATCTTTACTGTGATTCACATGCAGGAATGTATTGACCCGCGACTGCAGATCACATTTTTTTATATCTGTTACACCATAAATTACTCCGGAAGTTCCAGCTGTTGCAGCAACCTCTCCGGGTGAAAGGACGTTTAGAGACAGTGCATTATTAGGCTGGTCACCAGCTTTATAGGCCACAGGAATTCCGGCAGGTAAACCAAGTTCAACAGCTGCTGAGCTGTTCAGAGTACCACTGACAGCAAATGAACCGGAAGCTTCAGGTATAAGGTTATTGTCAAATCCAAAATAATTCAGAAGTTCCTTTGACACTCCTTCATTCATAAAGTCCCAGAAAATACCTTCAGAAAGCCCAGTAAAAGTTGTTTTAATCTCCCCAGTCATTCTCATGGCGATATAATCGCCGGGAAGCATTATCTTATATATCTTTTTATATGTCTCAGGTTCATTTTCTTTTACCCACGCAAGCTTTGCAGCAGTAAAATTCCCGGGTGAATTCAACATATGCTTAAGACTGAATTCTTTGCCTATTGCGTTAAGGGCTTTTTCTCCGTAAGGGACTGCGCGGCTGTCACACCATATTATGGAAGGTCTTAATGCCTTTTTGTCTTTATCGACAATC
>JAHEYW010000248.1 GCA_023251395.1 Bacteroidales bacterium | reverse complement strand
CCGTAATAATATGCTCGATCTTTCTGTAAAAAGAATTGACTACCCTACTTTAAAGGAAGCCATAGATGATTGGGACATACTTGGAGGCAAAGCAATTCCGGAAGCCTTCAATCTCTTCAGATCAGCTCCATCAGGTTTGAGAAATAATACAATGGCATTCCACGATTCCCTTTATAATGAACTAGATACCGACAGGGAAAAAGGATGTATACGAAACGTTGGTAATGCATATAATAAAGATGGCGGATTAGCAGTCTTATACGGGAATATTGCAACGGATGGCTGTATTGTTAAAACGGCTGGTGTAGATCCTTCGATCTATGTAATCAAAGGTCCGGCCAGAGTATTCAATTCTCAGGAAGATGCGGTAGAAGGAATACTCTCCGGAGTTGTTAAATCAGGTGACGCTGTTGTAATAAGATATGAAGGACCAAAAGGAGGTCCTGGAATGCAGGAAATGCTGTACCCTACTTCTTATCTTAAATCAAAGGGAATAGATAAAAAATGTGCATTAATAACCGATGGAAGATTCTCCGGCGGAACATCGGGTCTTTCAGTGGGACATGTCTCTCCTGAAGCCGCTGCAGGCGGAGCAATAGCACTTCTGAGAGATGGAGATTCCATTGAGATCGACATTAAAAACCGTCTTATCAATGTTGTGCTCACAGATGAAGAACTTTTAAAGAGGAAAACAGATGAGGAAAGAAAAAATGACATGGCTTATAAACCTGCCGGCAGGAACAGGAATATCCCTGCCTCCCTCAGAGCATATGCAGCTCATGTAAGTTCTGCAGATAAAGGAGCGGTGAGGATGATATAAGACAAAAGATAAAAGGAAAAAGGAAAAAGGAAAAAGGAAAAAGGAAAAAATATTTCGGGGTAGTAATTTGAAATAGTGAAAAATAAGAACAGGCTGAACCAAACCGGAATAAATGATGTTAAGGTAACGGGATATTTTTCCTTGAAAATTAAAAGATACTATGACTACAAGAACACAGGACCAAAAGAAATTAAGACAAAAACAAAGTATAATGACTGAAAAGGAAGCTGATCAAACAATAGAACAAACTAATGGAAAGAATCATATAACAGGTGCGCAGGTACTTCTGGATTCGCTTCTTGCTGAAGGGGTGGATACAATATTCGGGTATCCCGGCGGAGCAATAATGCCTGTATATGATAAGCTTATGGATTATGAAGGCAGGTTGACACATATACTTACCCGGCATGAGCAGGGAGCTGCGCATGCTGCCCAGGCTTACACAATGGCAAAAGGGAAACCGGGGGTTTGTTTTGCAACATCAGGACCGGGGGCAACCAACCTGATTACCGGCATAGCCAATGCATTTCTTGATTCAGTTCCGGTGATCTTTATTACAGCCCAGGTGGCTTCGACACTTATTGGAACAGACGCATTCCAGGAGACTGATATACTGGGCGTATCAATGCCTGTTACCAAGTGGAACTGTCAGGTTAAAAAAGCATCTGAAATTGCAGAAGCAGTTGCAAAAGGATTCTATATAGCAACAACTGGCAGGCCAGGTCCGATATTGATTGACATTACAAAAGATGCACAGATCGAAAAATGTGATTTCAACTACAGGAAATGTGAATATATAAGAAGCTATAACCCTCATATTCCCCTTAACAAAAAAGAGATTGAATCAGCTGCTATACTTATCAATCATGCTTCCAAACCTTTGATCCTTGCAGGTCATGGAGTACTGATTTCAAAAGCAGAAAAAGAGCTTAAAGAGTTTGCTGAAAAGACAGGAATACCGGTAGCAGTTACACTCCTTGGGTTATCATCATTCCCGTCCAGCCATCGCTTATTTGCTGGATTCCTTGGGATGCACGGGAACTATGCACCCAACTTACTCACAAATGAAGCTGACCTTATCATAGCAGTAGGAATGAGATTTGATGACAGGGTAACGGGAAATCTAAAGAAATACGCCAAACAGGCAAGCATCATTCATATTGAAATAGACAAAGCAGAGATAAATAAGAATGTGCAGGTTGATGTTGAAATAAACAATGACGCTAAGGAAGCACTTAAAGCACTTATCCCTCTGGTCAAACCAAATTCTTATGAACAGTGGATCAGGGAATTCCGTATCCATGATAAAACTGAATTTGACAGGGTTATTAAATCAGAGATAAAACCCGATTCAGGGGCAATCAAGATGGGAGAAGTCGTAAAGATGGTATCAGACCTTACAGGGGGAGATGCAATAGTAATAACGGATGTGGGGCAGAACCAGATGGCAACTGCCAGGTATTTCAAATTTTCCGAACCCAATTCATTTGTCACTTCAGGCGGTATGGGAACCATGGGATTTGGACTTCCTGCAGCAATAGGAGCTTCCATTGGAAGGCCTGATAAAACGGTTGTAGCATTCATTGGCGATGGAGGTTTCCAGATGACAGTTCAGGAGCTAGGTACAATCCTCCAATATGATGTTCCTGTAAAAATAATCATACTCAATAATAACTTCCTGGGCATGGTCAGACAATGGCAGGATATGTTTTTTGATAAAAGATATGCCTCAACAGAGATGGTCAATCCCGACTTCGTCAAGATAGCTGAAGCATACAAGATTCCTGCAACCAGGATCATTGAAAGGAATGATCTGAAAGAGGCATTGGGAGTTATGCTGAATTCAAAAGGGCCATATCTTCTTGAGATAGAAATTGAAAAAGAGGCAAATGTCCTCCCGATGGTAGCCCCCGGAGCATCAGTTTCAGAAGTAAGACTCGCTTGAAACCTATAATCATTAACCGTAGAATGTCTTTTTGTTATAAACCTTTTAGACAAATGACTACACGGAGAAACAAAAAGAATAAACATTAAAATATGAAACAGGAATTTACCATATCACTTTTTACAGAAGACCATATCGGCATCCTGAACCAGGTAACTATTATCCTTACACGCAGGCAGATAAACATAGATAGTCTCACAGCTTCTGAATCCATTGTCAAGGGAGTGCACCTGCTTACCATTGTAGTAAGGAGCACTCCTGAAATGGTAAAAAAGGTGGCACATCAGTTAGAGAAGCTCATCGATGTCCTCAAGGTCTTTGTTCATACATCGGAGGAGATAGTATACCAGGAGCTGGCACTTTTCAAGTTACCAACAAAAGCAATGATGTCGGGTAATATTATTGACCAGATAGTAAGAGATCATAATGCAAGGATGATCGAGATCACACCGGAATATATGGTTATCGAAAAAACCGGTCATAAAAAAGAGATCTCCGAACTTCTGCATCATCTTGAACCATTCGGTGTACTGCAATTTGTAAAATCAGGGCGTGTTGCTATTACCAAGCAGGTAAAGGAACTCCATAAATATCTGGTTGAAATGGATGGAGCAAGCCGGAAGAAGAGTGAAGAACAAATAGAATTTTTAAGAAATAATTAATAACCTAAATAGTAAATAATCATGGCAAGAATTGACTTTGGTGGTGTTTTAGAAAATGTTGTTACTAGAGAAGAATTTCCACTTTCAAAAGCTCGTGAAGTTCTCAAAAATGAAGTTGTCGCAATAATTGGTTACGGAGTTCAGGGTCCTGCACAAGCCCTTAACATGAAAGATAATGGGATAAACGTTATTATTGGTCAGGCTCCCGAGTTCAAAGCTGACTGGGACAAAGCTATTGCAGATGGATTTGTTCCCGGAAAAACTCTTTTCCCTGTTGAAGAAGCAGCAACCAAAGGTACAATAATTCAGTACCTCGTTTCCGATGCTGCGCAAAGGATAATTTGGCCAAAGCTTAAACCTTGTCTCAAGAAAGGTGATGCACTATATTTTTCACACGGATTTTCAATTACCTACAAGGAACATACAGGTGTAATACCACCGGCTGATGTTGATGTAATTCTTGTGGCTCCAAAAGGATCTGGAACAAGTGTAAGAAGAAATTTCCTTGCAGGGGCTGGTATTAACTCAAGCTATTCAGTTTTTCAGGATTTCACAGGCAGAGCAGAAGAACGTACATTTGCTCTGGGAATTGCAATTGGTTCAGGGTATCTGTTCCCAACCACTTTCGAACAGGAAGTTTACAGCGATCTGACCGGTGAACGTGGTGTACTGATGGGCGCACTTGCAGGAATCATGGATGCACAGTACAAAGTTCTTCGTGAAAACGGTCATTCACCATCAGAAGCATTCAACGAAACTGTTGAAGAGCTGACCCAGAGTCTTATCAGGCTTGTCGACGAAAAAGGGATGGACTGGATGTATTCCAATTGCAGTGCTACTGCCCAGCGTGGAGCACTCGACTGGAGACCAAAGTTCATGGACGCCACGCTTCCTGTCTTCAGGGATCTGTATAAAAAAGTCAAGTCAGGTGAAGAGTGTATCAGGGTCCTTAAATCAACAG
>JAHEYW010000247.1 GCA_023251395.1 Bacteroidales bacterium | reverse complement strand
TGCTTGACGCAGTTGAAGAGTTGAATATCGACGTTGCCGTCGGAGGAGGCAGACGTGATGAGGAAAAAGCCAGGGCAAAAGAAATATTCTTTTCTCATAGGAATGAATTCGGTCAATGGGACCCTAAGAACCAGAGACCTGAGCTATGGAATATTTTCAATGGCCGGAAAAACATGGGTGAACACTTCCGGGTTTTTCCGATAAGCAACTGGACGGAGCTTGATGTATGGCAATATATACTACATGAAAAAATAAAATTGCCAGATCTGTATTACACTCACCGGAGAAAAATATTCAAAAGAGGTAATACATACCTGGCCTGGGCACCCTTCATGCAGCTTAAACCAACTGAGGAGGTCTTCGAAGCCGATGTTCGTTGCAGGACAATTGGAGATATTACATGTACAGGCGTAACATTGTCCAAAGCAGAATCACTTGAAGAAATTATTGGAGAAATTGCAGCTACGCGTGTTACAGAAAGAGGTGGACGATATGACGACAGAAGATCTGAGGCTGCAATGGAGGACAGAAAGAAAGAAGGATATTTTTAAATTTCGAATTTCGGATTGTGAGCACAAAAATCAATTAATACTCAATCCGAAATCCGATATCATTTTCACAATAATCAGATTCAATTTATTTAACATTATAGATGGGTATTAACGGAGAACATAATAACCGGGGATTATTAAGATTTACAACCGCAGGAAGTGTGGATGACGGTAAAAGCACTCTTATCGGAAGGCTGCTTTTCGACAGCAAATCAATTTTTGAAGATCAGATGGATCATATTGTTCAGTCGAGTAAAAGACTGGGCCGATTGGATGTTGA
Source organism: Bacteroidales bacterium (assembly GCA_023251395.1). GTDB lineage: Bacteria > Bacteroidota > Bacteroidia > Bacteroidales > VadinHA17 > LD21. Next base: position 3,592 of record JAHEYW010000247.1, on the reverse strand, counting down.
TCTTTCATTGCTCACCGACGGCCTGAGGGCAGAACGTGAACAGGGCATAACTATCGATGTAGCTTATCGTTACTTTGCGACGCCTGAAAGGAAATTCATTATTGCTGACACACCCGGTCATATCCAGTATACGAGGAATATGGTCACAGGAGCCAGCACAGCAGATATGGCTGTTATTCTGATTGACGCAAGGAAAGGGGCCCTGGAACAGACTATCAGGCACTCATTTATCGCAAATTTGCTCGATATCAGGCATATCGCATTCTGTGTCAATAAAATGGACATGGTTGAATACAGCGAACAGGTTTTTAATACGATCCGTGAGTCGCTTCTTAGACTGGTGGAAAAACTAGGAATAGAGGACCCTCATTTTATACCAATAAGCGCGAAATTTGGAGACAATGTTGTGGAGAAGTCAGAAAACATGGCATGGTATAATGGGAAAACATTTCTAAGGCTGATTGAAACAATCGATATCAGGAAAAAAAACTATGGTGAACTGCCAAGGTTTCCGGTCCAGACTATTATCAGACCTACATTAGAGGAATTTCACGACTACAGAGGCTACGGTGGAAGAATAGCAGGAGGGATATTCAAGGCAGGGGATGAGGTTATTGTCCTTCCATCATTTCTTAAATCATCGATTAAGAGTATTGATGTATTCGGGCACGCATTAGAAAAAGCAGAAGCTGGTGAGTCAGTTTCTATTACGCTTGAAGATCAGATAGATATAAGCCGTGGTGACCTAATTGTAAAACCATCTTCTCTTCCGCAAATAAGTCAGGATATCAATATGATGGTTTGCTGGTTCAATGAACGTCAGTTAAACCCAGGAGGAAAATACATTGTGAGACATAACTCCAATGAAGCGGGATGTGTTATTAAATCTGTTGATTATAAGGTTAACATGGGAACGGTCGAAAAGGATATATCTGATCTTACTGTTAAAATGAATGATATTGCCCATGTTAAAGTAAGAACCTCCAGACCTCTGTTGTTTGACCTGTATAAAGACAATAATATAACAGGCAGCGTTATAATAATTGAGGAAGGTTCCAATGAGACTGTAGCTGCCGGAATGATAGTGGGAGAGTAACACAAAAGGCATTTTTGTCTGTAATAAAAACCCTCTGACACCCTTAGGTTAAATGTTATGTTGTTCTGTTGTTATGTTGTTCTGTTGTTATGTTGTTATGTTGTTATGTTGTTATGCTGTTATATTGGTAGATTTATAACGCCATAACGCCATAACGAAATAACGAAAAAACTCCCCTTACTCCTCAAATAGATGCAGCTGACGGTCTGAGCCTTCATCGTTTTCGAGGTTGGAGACACTTACTCCCAGTAGCCTGATCTTTGTTTCTCCTAGTTCCATCGATTTGCGTATTTTTGTTACTTCCTTATGAAGTGTATCAAAATCTCTTATATAGTTAGCCAGGGTTTTACTTTTAGTGATTTGCCGGAAGTCATTGAATTTTACTTTAAGAGTTAAAGTTCTTCCGGTCGACTCAGATTCCTCAAGTCTCTTCATTATTTCTTTCTCGATTTTATAAAGTTCAGCTACGATTTCAAAGGTGGTTGTCAGGTCTTTTTCGAATGTTAATTCTGTTCCTACTGACTTTCGTTCAGAATCTGTTTCCACTTCTCTGTCATCTTCTCCTCTCACGATTTTGTAATAAAATAGTCCGGTCTTGCCAAAATTCCTTACGAGTGATGTAAGATCCCAGGTTTTCAGATCAGATCCATAATGGATCCCAAGCTTGTGCATCTTCTCAGCAGTCACTTTGCCAATTCCATAGAACTTCTCCACAGGGAGCTTCTCAATGAATACTGCCGCATCCTGTGGTGGAATAATGAATTGACCATTAGGTTTTTTGATATCTGATGCAATCTTTGCAAGGAATTTATTGATCGAAATACCTGCTGATGCCGTTAAAGAGGTTTTTCTTTTTATCTCTTTCCTTATTTCCGAAGCTATTATTGTTGCAGATCCAATGTTTTTCTTGTCTTTTGTAACATCAAGGAAAGCCTCATCAATGGAAAGAGGTTCTATTATATCTGTAAATTCCCTGAATATTTCAAAGACCTGAGATGAAACTTCGTGATATCTGTTGAATCTGGGTTTTACAAAAATGAGTTGAGGGCACAGTTTTTTTGCTGTTAAAGAAGGCATAGCAGACCTTACTCCAAATTTTCTTGCTTCATAGCTTGCAGCAGCAACCACACTTCTTTCACCGCTTCCCCCCACAGCAACAGGCTTTCCTTTAAGCTCAGGATTATCCAGTTGCTCCACAGAGGCGTAGAATGCATCCATATCAATATGGATAATTTTTCTCATTATCCGAAAATGCTGTTTAATGGCATAGTATTAAAAACCTTTTTCAGTGATCACAAATTTCGCAAAGATTTATTATAAAAATTCTTGGAGTCCGACTAATATTTTTATCAATTTACTATTTTTCTGATAGTAATGATAAAATATCCTGTTACAATTACTTTATAATAACATTCCCGATCCTCCCGATTGTAATGATTTACTTTTTAATTCATCCAAATTTGTTTTCTCTGTTTCCTGCTAAAAATCATAAGAAAGGCTATTTGAAATATCCCCAACAATGACCATTATTGCAGGATATATAAATCTGAAGGGTTTGGAACTGACTCCAGGGAAAAATATTAAGCTGTTTGCAATAGTTGTAACCCAGCACAGGCTGTGGGGTACTATACTTATGCCATATATCCTGAAGAGTGATATAAACAGGAGATATTATACTCTCTCAGAACAGCTTTTCCCATTTCCTGATACTACTACTCTGAGCACACTCGCCGAGGAGGAAAGAGAGGTAATCAGGGTCATAAACGAGTATAGCGACAGAAATCTTTTCACACATTTTTCGAAAAACAATAATGTAAAAGAGTTCCTTGAAAAAGTAACCAGAGAGAGAATTGACCAGTTTATCCGACCTTATATTGAGAGAAAGATATACAAATGCATTTCCATTGCAAGAGATGAGGCTATTCCTGTATACCTGAGGAAATCAAAGATTAACACGCTTCATTCAGAGGACCAGATGCTGCTTGAAGGGGAGCCCGGGAGACCAGTATTCAGGTTCAACAGGAATGCAGAACAGAGTTCATACAGCCTTAGCCTTGAAACGGGTGGAAGAAGGATAGATTTAAAAAACAACAATATTGAGGTTCTATGTAACACTCCCTGCCTTATCCGTGAAAATAACAACCTGATCTTCGTTTCAGAGGTTGATGCACTAAAGCTAAAGCCCTTCTTTATAAGAGACAGCATCATAATCCCAAAGAATACTGAAGAAAAATAATTTGCGGGATTCGTTCTTAATGCTGTAAATAATTTTAAAGTTGAGGGGTCAGGCTTCAAAATTATTGAATCGGAACCTGAAAAAACACCACATATAAGTCTTGAGATAGGACTCAAAGGTAATCCGGTTATGTTGCTTAAGTTCAGTTACTCGGAGACTGAAATATTCCAGGATGATCAATCCACCTCCTTCACCGTTTTCGAAAATGTAAAGAATGAGTTTATTTTCAGGAAATACCATCGCGATTTCGAATGGGAAAG
>JAHEYW010000056.1:7496-15915 GCA_023251395.1 Bacteroidales bacterium | reverse complement strand
TTTAACCGGATTATCGCCGGTAGGGAAAATTGTCCAGAAAGGTTCACTCCCGGGCTGGTTCCCCAGTCCACTGGCCCATCCTCCCGGTATTCCTATGTTTCCTGTAATTGCGGCCAGTGTTGCACCTGCCCTCACTACCTGTTCTCCATATGCCCGTCTTTGCATTCCGTAACCCTGGTAAAGCACAGCTGGTTTTGAAGTTGCGTATTCTCTTGCGATTCTTTTTATAGTTTCAGCCGGAACGGAAGTGATCTTTTCAGCCCATTGAGGTGTTTTTGGAATACCGTCAGCTTTTCCAAGGATATAATCATGATATGATTCTTCATTTTCATATCCTGAAGGCATCTGGCTTTTGTCGTATCCTGAACAACAGTGTTTGATAAATTCATTGTCTGTGAGGTTTTCAGTTATTATGACCCACGCCATTGCACTCATCATTGCTGTATCTGTACCTGGCCTGATAGGGATCCACTCATCGGCCAGGGCAACAGCGCTCATGCTCATTCTGGGATCTACACAAACTGTTCTGGCACCATTTTCTCTGGCAAGCCTTATGAAATATTCACTATTGGTACCGTCTCTCATTTCGGCCGGATTCCAACCCCAGAGGATAATGTACTTTGAGTTTATCCAGTCCTGACGCTGATTACCGGTTGCCAGTGTTCCATAAACATAGGGAGTCGCTATATTTGTGCAGGCCCAGCTGTAACTATTATAATAACCAAGACAACCACCTGTAAGGTTCATTAGCCTGGCAGCTGTCCATCTGCCGTTTATATTTGTATATGAGCCTGTCCCGTATGGAATAAATATTGCTGAACTGCCATATTTTTTTCTGATACGCGTAATCTGGCTATACATAATATCATAGGCTTCATCCCAGCTTATCCTCTGGAATTTTCCTTCGCCTCTGATACCTGTTCTTTTTAGCGGATATTTAAGCCGATCGGGGTGGTACTGCCTTTTCCTGTAAGATCTGCCCCTGATGCAAGCCCTGAGCTGCGGGTCTGATAATGAGTCGCCCGGACGGTCATCGGTCTCAATCCTTGTGATAATTCCGTCCCTGACATAAACCTTAAGCAAACACCTGCCACCACAATTATGACCCGGGCAGCCTGTTCTGATTATCTTCGTTTCAAGCTCAACCGATTTTGGTGTTTCAGATTTTTCTGAAAAAAATGATCCGATATTCCCAGCGGCCATTATTGATCCACCTGCAACAGCTGACCACTTGAAGAAACCTCGCCGGTTAATTTTGGAATGTGATATATTTTTTTGCAATCCCGTTAATTAACTGATCGTTAAAAGCTGATCACTAGGAATTGAAATCCTTCATTTCATGAGGATAGACATTTTCATCTATCTTTCGCTTTATTTCCTTGAAAACTTTTACAGTATATTCAACATCATCAAGTGAATGAGCAGCGGTCGGGATTATTCTTAACATAACCACATCCCTTGGAACGACAGGATATATTACAACAGAGCAGAAAATGCCGTGATTCTCCCTGAGGTCATAAATCATTTGTGTTACCTGTGAAAGAGGACATTTCATGAATACCGGTGTAACGGGTGATTGTGTTTTTCCAAGGTCGAGACCAGCATCCTTAAGTCCTTTCTGAAGAGCTTTTACTATTTTCCACAACTTTTCACGATACTCCGGATGTTGTTTGATCAGCTCGAGTCTTTTAATTGCTCCGATTGTCATTGCCATCGGAAGGGATTTAGCATATATCTGTGATCTGAGGTTGAATCGAAGATATGTCACAACTTCTTTTGTGCTTGCTACGAATGCGCCGATACCTGCCATTGATTTTGCAAAAGTTGCAAAATATACATCGATATCATCCTGGACACCAAAGTGTTCACCAGTCCCTGCACCGGTTTTTCCCATTGTGCCGAATCCATGTGCATCATCGACGAGAAAACGGAATTTATATTTCTTCTTAAGTGCTGCAATTTCATCCAGTTTTCCCAGGTCACCGGCCATTCCGAATACACCTTCTGTTATAACAAGAATACCACCATTTGTATGTTCAACAAGTTTTGTTGCCCTTTGAAGTTGCTTCTCACAATTCTCGATATCGTTGTGGGGAAAAACGAACCTTTTTCCCATATGGAGTCTTAGTCCGTCCATGATACATGCATGGGATTCAGAATCATAAACAATTACATCATGGCGGTCAACAAGTGCATCAATTATGGAAACCATTCCCTGGTAACCGAAATTCAGCAGATATGCCGATTCTTTGTGCACAAATTCAGCTGCCATCTGCTCAAATTTTTCGTGGGTCGTAGTCTGTCCTGACATCATTCTTGCACCCATTGGATATGCCAGTCCGTATTGTTTTGCGGCATCTGCATCCGCCTGTTTTACCTCCGGCAGATTTGCCAGACCAAGGTAATTATTAAGGCTCCAGGTAAGGACTTCCTTACCTCTGAACCGCATTCTTGGTGCTATCTCACCTTCCAGTTTAGGAAACATAAAATATCCGTCTCCCATTCCTGAATATTGACCTAATGCCCCTTTGTCTGATTTTATTTTATCGAAAATATCCATAAATATGATTTATTAAAAATTTCCACAAAATTAGGTATAGCATATAATAACTTAATACCTATTTATACCTAATTGCCGGTGCCAAATTATGAATAATATCACTGTTTTCCCGGGAAATCCTGAAGAAAAAAAGGAGCTGTAAATAAGTTGTGAGAAAACATTAAGGCGAGGAGTATAGATTCGTTATAGTAATTGGATCAATATTAATAATTTGCAAAAGGCTGACAAAAATTTACCAGATTACCTTCGGTGAGCTCGCAAAGCTCGGTTCTTCTTCTTCGCTCAGAATGAAAGGCAATTAAAGGGTGATGCTGACTCCCGCCTTGTCTTCTCTCAACCATTTGTCATTCTGAGCGAAACGAAGTGAAGCGAAGAATCTGGTAAAATGTGTAATATATTTCCGGTAGGCGTAGATAATAATTACATATTTATCACGTTTTAATCTCTGAAATTAAAAATATTGAGTACTTTTGCGCAACATTTTCAAAACACAGGTTTCCCGGTTTGTAGCTGCTATAAGAAGCAGGCAGTAAAGACCAGGGTTTCCTCTATTATTTTTGAAAACAAAAATAGATCGATGAATCGTAGCTTATTTATACTTTTTCTGATATCACTGATTGTGAGTTCATGCGGCCAGTATGAGAAGATTTTGAAAAGCACAGATTATGAATTGAAGAAGACCAAGGTAAAGGAATACTATGAAAAAGGACAGTATGTTCGGACAACCGAACTTCTTACCCAGATCATTCCAAGGTACCGGGCAACAGAAGAAGCTGAGGGACTGAGCTGGATGAATGCACAATGTTATATAGCCATGAAGGATTACATTATGGCAGGAAGTGAGTTCAAAAATTTTGCCGATCTGTATCCTTATTCAAAAAATTCTGAAGAGGCTAATTTTATGGCTGCAATGTGCGATTATTATATGTCTCCTAAAGCTGAGCTGGACCAGGAAAATACAAGAAATGCGATAAGCGGGTTTAACCTCTTCATCGCAAAGTTTCCTGCAAGCGCCAAAGCCGAAGAGGCAAAGAAGTATGTGAAGGAACTGGAAGAAAGACTTGTCCTGAAATCATATCTTAGCGCAAAGCTTTATTACGAAATGAAGCAGTACAAAGCTGCTATTGTGGCACTTAAGAATAGCCTTAAGGAGTATCCGGAATCAGTTTACCGTCAGGAAATGATGTACCTGAAGCTCAGTTCTCTATTCCTCTACGCCCAAAACAGTGTTCCCAGCAAGCAAAAAGAAAGGTATCAGACAGCACTTGATGATTACTATTCATTTATTGAAGAATTCCCCAAAAGTCTATATTTGAAAGACGTGACCAGGATATTCCAGTCAACCAGCAAAGTTTTAAAAGTTGAGACCAGCACAAGTTCAAAACCAAATTAGTAACAAAGCAAACTATTAATATTATGGATTACAGAAAATCAAATGCACCTGTAACAACAGTTACAAGAAACCTTGACTCACTTAACAAGGGTACTAACAATATTTATGAAACAGTCATTATTGTGTCAAGGAGAGCAAACCAGATATCTGTTGAAATGAAACAGGAACTTAATAAAAAGCTTGAAGAGTTCGCATCATATACTGACAATCTGGAAGAGGTGTTCGAAAACAGGGAGCAGATTGAAATTTCTAAATTTTACGAAAGACTGCCAAAGCCAACGCTTATAGCTCTTCAGGAATTTGAAGAATCAAAGATCTTTTTCAGAAATCCGGAAAAGCCTGCTAAACAGAAGAACATCTGAAAGTCATGTTAAAGGGTAAGAATATCCTTATTGGCGTAACTGGAGGAATTGCTGCTTATAAGACAGCAATCATTATCCGGCTGCTTGTAAAGGAAGGCGCATCAGTAAGAGTAATCTTGACTGATAATGCCAAAAAGTTCATTACTCCTTTAACTCTTGCTACTCTATCAAAAAACAGTGTCCTTACAGATTTTGCTGATCCTGTAAGTGGTGACTGGAACAGCCATGTTGAGCTCGGCCTTTGGGCAGATTTATTCCTTATTGCACCTGCCACAGCCAACACTATCTCAAAAATGGCAATTGGTATGGCTGATAATCTCCTCCTTACAACTTATTTGTCTGCACGCTGCCGGGTAGCTCTAGCTCCATCAATGGATCTGGATATGCTTTCTCATCCGGCAGTCAAAAATAATATTGAAACGCTACAGGCAAGGGGAAATATTATCCTTGAACCCGAAAGCGGGGAACTTGCCAGTGGATTATCCGGAAAAGGCAGAATGGCAGAACCTGAAAATATAATCAGGGAGATTGAAAAGATCCTTTCAAAAAAAAAAAGATAAGCCCCTGAGTGGCTATAAGCTTCTCATAAACGCCGGTCCTACAAGAGAGAAGATCGATCCTGTAAGATTTATCAGCAATTATTCTTCTGGCAAGATGGGCATTGCAATTGCAGATAATGCCGCCAGTTACGGTGCTGATGTTGAACTGGTTCTGGGGCCAGTGGAAATCAGACCTAAAAGCAGGGAAATTAAGATTATCAATGTGACATCCGCAGAATCGATGGCCAAGGAATGTATTAGCAGGTTCGATCATTGCGATATAGCTATCCTTTCCGCCGCAGTTGCCGATTTTACTCCTGAAATCATAGCTGATAACAAAATTAAACGAGGCGGTAAAGATCTTATTATTAAGCTTAAACCAACAATAGATATAGCATCTGAGCTCGGCAGAATGAAGAAAAAGGGGCAAATACTTGTCGGCTTCGCCCTGGAAACGGATAATGAAATAGAAAATGCCATGTCCAAGCTTAAAAGAAAAAATCTGGATTTTATTGTCCTGAACTCGATGAATGACAAAGGTGCCGGATTCGGAGTTGATACCAACAGGATAACTATCATTGACAAACAAAATAATATTGATAAATTTGAGTTAAAATCCAAAGAGGAGGCCGCAAAAGATATTATTGATAAAGTTGTTTCAATAATTAAATGACCTGTATATGAAGTTATTATATAAAATATCAATTCTGGTCTTTGCGCTGATTTATGGTCCTGCTACAGTAATGGCCCAGGAACTGAACTGTAATGTTCAGGTCTCAGCCCAGAAAATACAGGGTTCCAACAGGGAAGTGTTCCAATCCATGCAGAGGGATATATATGAGTTCATGAATAACACAGTATGGACAAATAACGTCCTGAGCTATTCTGAAAGAATTGACTGCAATTTCCTTATAAACCTTACAGACCAGCTTTCGGCCGATGAATTCAAGGGAACAATACAGATCCAGCTCAGCCGCCCTGTATTCAATACAACTTATAACTCCACGATCTTGAATTTTGTTGATAATAATTTTCAGTTCAGATATGTTGAATTTCAACCACTTGAATTTGATCCAAACGTCCATCGCTCTAACCTTGTATCTGTTCTTGCATATTATACTTATATAGTTATCGGACTCGATTTTGATTCTTTCTCTACTGAAGGGGGTACTCCATATTTCCAGCTGGCTGAAAAGATCGTAACTAATGCTCAGAATGCTCCTGAAGCAGGATGGAAGCCCTATGACGGTTCAAGGAACAGGAACAGATACTGGCTGGTGAAGAACATCCTCAATAAAGAGTATGCTGAAATCAGAAGGTTTATCTACGAGTACGACAGAAATGGACTGGATCTGATGGAATCACGTCTGGCTGAAGCGAGAACCAGTATGGCTGAAAGCCTGAAACTTCTTCAGGAAGTTTACAGAAAGAAACCCGACCCATATATGTACTTTATGCAACTTATTCTTGATGCTAAAGCTGACGAGCTGGTGAACATCTTCTCAGAAGCTTTCCCTGAGGAAAAAAGCCGGGTTATTCAAATCCTCACTGAGATCGATCCTGCCAACAAGACAAAATACGAAAATATCAATTCCAGGAATAATCCGTAACAGATGCTTCAGAAACTTTCAGTACATAATTATGCGCTGATCCGTGACCTTGAGATGGAGCTGGATAACGGTCTTACTATTATTACTGGTGAGACGGGTGCAGGGAAATCAATACTTCTCGGTGCTTTATCTCTTATTCTTGGTGCCCGGGCTGATACTAATGTATTACTTGATAAAAAGATTAAATGTGTGGTTGAAGGTGCATTCAGACTGGAAGGGGCTGCCTTTTCTGATTTCTTTTCTTCCAATGAACTCGATTTTGATACCGTCACAATTCTCAGAAGAGAAATAAACCCTGCAGGAAAATCCAGGGCATTTATAAACGATACACCTGTTACAATTAATATTCTGAAGGAGCTGGGAGACAAACTCATAGATATTCACTCACAGCACCAGACTCTAATGCTGAATGAAAATTCGTTCCAGCTTGACGTAATTGATTCATTTGCCGGAAATAATCAATTAAGGGATGAGTACAGGACAGCCTACACCAATTACAGGAAGATTAATAAAGAGTATAATGAAATGCTCGAAACGGCTGAACAAAATAAGTCCGACCTTGAATATTTTAACTTTCAGCTTAAGCAACTCGAGGAAGCAAAACTTATAGAAGGTGAGCAGGAAGAGCTGGAGAAAGAACAGGAGATACTTGAACATGCAGGTGAGATAAAACTGGCTCTCGACAATGCATCTGATTTAGCTTTATCACGGGATAACAGTATAATTAATTTACTGAAAGAGTTAAAACAGTCTATTCTAAAAATACGGCCATTCCTTAGTGAAGCCGAGGGCTTTTATAAAAGAATTGACTCAGTATATATTGAAATAAATGATCTGGCTGGTGATATAGAAAAACTTGCCTCCGGGATTGAAGCAGATCCTGACAGACTAATTAAAGTAAATGACAGGCTTGATTTGATATATTCGCTTATCCAGAAACACAGGGTAAAAGATCTTGCAGAATTGATTGTAAAACAGGAAGAACTCAGAGAGAAAGTCAAAAATATTGTGACCAGCGATGAGAGGATGGAGGAGCTGCAGGAAAAGCTTGGAAATGAGCTTAACTCTTTGAAGATCATTGCTGATAAGATATCAAAAAGGAGAATGAAAATCGTTCCTGATGTGGAGTTAAAGATAACCGAGTTGCTCAGACAGCTGGGTATGCCAAATGCCAGATTCAGAATTGAGATTTCACGTGCAGGTGATTTCAACTTCTTTGGGATCGATAAAGCAGATTTTCTGTTTTCTGCAAACAAGCAGGTAAATCCCGAGAATCTGTCAAAAGTCGCATCAGGCGGAGAGCTTTCACGAGTAATGCTGAGTCTTAAATCATTGCTTACAAAGAACAAAAACCTGCCGACAATCATATTTGACGAAATAGATTCAGGTGTTTCAGGCGAGGTTGCCAATAAAGTAGGACAGATCCTTTCAGATATGGGCAAATATATGCAGGTCATCAATATTACACATCTTCCTCAGGTAGCATCCCGTGGCTCTAAACATTACTTTGTTTATAAAGATGAACTTGATGATTCAACAATTACCCGGATTAAATTGTTAACCAGGGAAGAAAGAATACTTGAAGTGGCTAAATTATTAAGTGGCAGTGAAGTTACAGAGACCGCAATTAAGAATGCAAGAGAATTATTTAAATCTGCTGTCAATTAGTATTTTGCATTCCCCGGAAAATTATGTTTTTGTTTTTCTAAATTATATACGATGAAAGGAAATCTGTTAAAAGGTAAAAAGGGAATCATTTTCGGAGCCCTGAATGAAAAATCTATTGCATGGCAGGTAGCTTTGAAGGCGTGGGAACAGGGAGCTGAACTGGTTCTTACCAACTCACCGGTAGCAATCAGAATGGGAACAATCAAGGATCTGGCTGAACTAACAGGAAGTAAGGTAATTGCAGCCGATGCAACCAAAATAGAGGATATAGAGAACCTTCTTACTGA
>JAHEYW010000056.1:0-7486 GCA_023251395.1 Bacteroidales bacterium | reverse complement strand
GAGTATGAATATTTTCGGTGGAAAGTTTGATTTTATTCTACATTCAATAGGGATGTCTCCGAATGTCAGAAAAGATATTCCATATGAACAAACCAGCTATGAAAATATGCTGAAGACTTTCGATATTTCAGCACTCAGTTTTCACCGTGTACTGCAAACTGCCTATAAGCTTGATGCTATAGATGAGTGGGGATCGGTTGTAGCTTTATCATATGTTGCAGCTCAGAGAACACTCTCAGGGTACAATGACATGGGTGATGCAAAAGCTCTTCTGGAATCAATTGCCAGAAGTTTCGGTTATATATATGGACGGGACAGAAGGGTGAGAATAAACACAGTTTCACAGTCTCCAACTCCAACCACAGCAGGAAGTGGTATTCACGGATTTGATTCACTTATAGATTTCTCTGAAAGAATGTCCCCATTGGGTAATGCATCAGCAGAAGAGTGTGCAGATTATTGTGTTAGTCTTTTTTCAGACCTTACAAAGAAGGTTACAATGCAAAATCTTTTCCACGATGGCGGATTCTCGAGTATGGGTATGAGTCTTAAGGCTATCGAACAATATCAGAAAAGTTTTGATGAATGTGACTGTAAAGAGAACGAATAAGTATAAAAACCTATTTTTGAGGCGATTTAGCAGGTGTTAAATCGCTTTTTTTATATTTGATTTGACCTAATCTAATAATGGCACTCATGGTAAATCTTATTCTACTCGTTATTTTTTATCTGACATTTCCACTGGCAATTATAAGCATAACCAATAAATGGGCTCCGCTTAAAAAACTTGGTACAATTGTTCTGGCTTATGGATTTGGGCTTATACTTGGTAGTACGGGTCTGATTCCCAAAGGAAGTGAAAGTTATAAAATGGCGCTACTGGGTCGTCCGGCACTTCCCCAACAGGAGATTCAACTTTTGCTTGACAATAAGACTATCACGCCACTTGATGTGACAGCAAACTCAATAGCATCATTACAGGATAAACTGGTAACTATTGCCGTTCTTCTGGCTTTCCCGCTACTGCTTTTTTCTCTTAATATCAAGAGATGGCTGAGATTCGCAAAGGAGGGCTTTGTTTCTATGATCCTGGCGTTGATCTCGGTGATTGCAATAGTCGGTAGCGGATACTTTTTCTTTAAATCAGTTGTACCTGATTGCTGGAAAGTTGCCGGAATGCTGGTTGGGGTTTACACCGGCGGAACACCAAACCTCGTCGCGTTGAAAGTAGCACTTGGAGTTGATCCTAATCTTTTCATCATGACCAGCACATATGATATGATCGTTGGAGCGGTTACAATAATCTTTTTTATAACTATCGGGCCAAGATTCTTCAGAGCATTTCTTCCCCCGTTTAAATATAACGGCAGTGATGAGGACAGCTCTCAGGCATCTGCCGAGGCAGAAAGTTTTGAGGATTTCTCAGGTATGCTGAAAAAAGGTGTTCTTTTCCCACTTTTAAAAGCGTTCGGGATATCCGCACTTATCCTGATCATTTCTCTTGCAATAAGTATGATTTTCCCTAAAGAAGCAGAAAATGTTATCGTAATTCTCTCAATCACCACTCTGGGAATAATTGCATCTTTATTTAAATGGGTTAATCAGATTAAAAAATCGTTTCAGCTTGGAATGTACCTCATTCTCGTTTTTTCTCTGGCTGTTTCTTCAATGGCCGACCTCGCAGTAATTTTCAGTATCGGGTTTCTGGGACTTTTTATGTTTGTGACCTGGGCTTATTTTGGATCTTTATTTCTTCATATGTTACTCTCAAAAATATTTAAGGTAGATGCTGATAATTTTCTGATCACGACAACTGCCTTTGTATTTTCACCTCCTTTTGTACCCGTTGTAGCAGGTGCGCTCAAAAACAAAGATGTCATCATTACTGGCATAACAGTCGGAATAATCGGGTATATAATCGGAAATTATCTTGGAGTGGGATTGGGATACTTCCTCAAGGGATTTTGACCCCCAGCTCCCAACCTCCCTGAAGGGGGGCTATTTCATAGTCTCCGGATAGATACATTATATTATATAACAATGAATTATCCCCCCTCTCAGGGGGGGCAAAAGGGGGCAGTTTCAACAAAAGAAAAACCTAAATCAGGAAAAAGAGAGGTAGTTTCAATTAAAGAAACTCCTAAAACAAATAATTCAACCCAACATAGAAACCTGTTCCGCCATCCTGATCCTTGAATGCCCTCCCGTAGTCAACCGCAATAATAAAGTTTTCATTCATAACGATCCTTATACCTGCACCAATACTAACATGCAGCTGTTCAGTGCCAGGATTGAAGAAATCAGCTTTATTATATGTAATCATTGAATCATCAGGCCTCATATAATTGAGACTTGTCGGGATTTTGACATCAATCTTTTTCGTTACTATACCGAAATCTGAAAATCCGTTTACACCCAGGTACCAGGGATTTTTGAGAAAGGTAAAGTGAACAGCTTTCCATCTGAGTTCAGCATTTCCGTAGAAGAATCCGTCTCCAACAACCCTGTTCCTCCAGACTCCCCTCAATGATTTGGATCCACCAAGACCTTCGGATGTTGCTCCCCTCAGATACGAGGTGATAAGCTGTGATTGATAGTAGTAAGGAACTGTTCCGAAAATAGTCTGCTGAAAACCTAACCTGTATGCAAAGCTGAGGTTCCTTGGGATCAGTGTAAAATACTGACGATGAGTCAGGAAAAATTTCCCAAAGGAAGCCTCACTTCCGAGGAACTTCTGGGATGTTTCGACGCCAGCTTCGATCCATACCCCTTTCATCGGGTTCGGCTGGTTATCCCTCGTATCAAATGTTAAACCGGCCTTTACAGTGTTTATCATACCGCCGTCAGCTTCTTCAGGGGAAATGATACCCCATGATTTATAAAGTTCGTATAATCCCGGAACTTCAGACACTGGCTGCAGTTTGTCGCTTTTACCTTTATTCAGCTTGTCAATATTTACTGATGATATATTAAAATCCTGAATAGAGAATCCGGCACTCCATCTTAAGTGTTCTCCTGAAAGTTTACCCTGAAAATCATTTTTGAATCTCAGAAGCGTTCTTCTGTGCCTGTAAAACATTCTGCTTATATATTCACTTCCATTAAAAAGACTTTCCTTTGCCCAGCCCTTATGTATGACTGCATCATAACCATTAAAACCATAAAAATCAAGTGCTTCATCGGGGAGATAACTTAAATCGACGGTATATCTTATTCCTGGAATAAGATGCTCAGAATCATACATTACCCTGAATATTCCGCTGCCTTTCATATAATGCGATGCTTCAATATAAAAGAAGTGATAATACTTCGGATAGATGTCACCCTTTCCGTAATTCCAGAGATTCAGCAGGCCTCCATACTGAAACCCAAGGTCAGAATCGAACGAAATTGCAGGCAAAGGACCAAGACTCCATCCGGTTTTGGTTTTTGTCTCCTGGGCCGACAGGGTTAGTATCAAAAGTGATACAAGTAAAGTGCTGAGGGTCTTTTTCATATTTATGGTTTTAGTTAAGCTGGTTAAAGATAAATAAAAATAGAAAAAATCAAATTTATTCTGATAATTACCTTACTGCTCATTTCATTTGATATGATATTTTAATAATGGAGTATCAGCCTTTTTGAAAGTCGGGCTGTGGAGGAAGTCCAATTTACTACAAAGAACACCTGGTTCTGCACAAAGTGCACAAAGTTAAACAGCTGGTTATCTTTATTTTGCGATCTTTGTGGAATTCCTTTGTGAACTTTGTGGTTTATGGATTTTTGCTATTTCTACATCCCTGTAAGAAAGATAAACTTTGAGGTTCTTCATTGGGCATATGATATTAATCAGTCACATCTTTTCTAAAATTGTTACCTTAGCATTATTAATCAATGACTGTATAGCTTGATGAGTATACTGATTAAAAATATTTCATGCCTTGTCCAGGCAGAAACCAGTCCTGTCAGATGGGTAGCGGGAGCCAGGATGGCAGAATTACCGGTTATCCACGATGCATACCTTGAAATAAAGAACGAACTCATTTCAGGGTTTGGTTATATGAAAGACTTCGACAAAAAGATAAAATATGACAACGTAATTGATGCTACCGGGAAATTTGTCTTCCCTTCATTCTGTGACTCTCATACCCACCTGGTTTATGCAGGCAGCAGGGAAATGGAGTATATCGATAAAATAAAGGGTTTTACATATGAAGAGATCGCAAAGCGGGGAGGAGGCATACTTAATTCCTCCGCATTAATCCACCGTACTTCTGAAGATGACCTTTATAAACAATCGATGGAAAGGATCCATGAGATAATTGGATTAGGAACAGGTGCTGTTGAGATCAAAAGTGGATATGGACTTTCTGTTGAGGATGAACTTAAAATGCTGAGGGTAATCAGGAGGATTAAAGAGACTTCTCCATTGGAAGTAAGATCAACATTTATGGGTGCCCATGCAATACCTGGAAATTACAGGACCCATAGAAGCGATTATATTTATCTTATAATCAATGAAATGATCCCGGCTGTCGCATCAGAAGATTTGGCAGACTTTATAGATGTATTTTGTGACCGGGGATTTTTTACTGTAGAGGAGACCGAGCAAATACTTATGGCCGGCATGAAATATGGAATGAGAGCAAGGTTGCATGCCAATGAGCTTGATTTTTCGGGAGGAATAGTGACAGGTGTCAGATATAACGCTCTTTCAGTTGATCATCTTGAATATACTGATGATGATGATATTGAAGCACTTCTTGGATCTGAGACAATGCCAACGCTGCTTCCAGGAGCTTCCTTTTTCCTTGGACTTCCAGATCCTCCGGTAAGGAAAATGATCTGTAAAGGTTTACCTGTTGCTCTTGCATCTGATTTTAATCCCGGATCCTCACCCTCAGGTAATATGAAATTCATAATGTCACTTGGATGTATCAGACTCAAAATGCTGCCTGAGGAGGTGATTAACGCTGTTACTATAAATACGGCATATGCTTTGGGAATATCTGAAACTCATGGATCGATCTCAAAAGGGAAAGTGGCGAATTTGTTTATAACAAAAAAAATTCCTTCATATGAATATTTGCCATATGCTTATGGAAGTGATCTGATAGAAACTGTGATATTAAGAGGAAACGTAATTAAGTAACTTTGTGAACATGCCATCCGCTTTTTCTAGATTAACACCTCACCCTAAATCCCTCTCCTTAAGTAGAGGGATATGTTCCTGTAATTAATTAATATACTGCATGTTACACCCCCCTTCTCTTTCAGGAGAAGGGGGCAGGGGGATGAGGTGCCTGACTCCAAGGGGGGCAGGGGGGCAAAACAAAAGAATGTAGCAACAATCAGGAGGGCAAAAAACAGAAGAAAATTGTAATTTATGGAGAATAAAGTAATCGAATGTGTTCCCAATTTCAGTGAAGGGCGAGACCCGGGAATAATTAAGCAGATAACGGATGTTATAGAATCGGTTGATGGGATTAAGCTTTTGGATGTCGACCCTGGGAAGGATACTAACCGTACCGTTGTCACCTTCGTCGGCAGCCCTGAAAGCGTTTCCGAGGCTGCGTTTCTTGCAGTAAGGAAGGCATCTGAAGTGATTGATATGTCAAAACATTACGGGGAGCATCCCAGGATGGGCGCAACAGATGTTTGTCCTTTGGTACCGGTTTCAGGTATAACTATGGAGGAAACTGTTGTATATGCCCGCAAACTTGCAGAAAGAATCGGAACAGAACTTGGAATTCCTGTTTATTGTTATGAGAATGCTGCATTTGAGGAAAAGCGGAGAAATCTGGCAAATTGCAGAAAAGGTGAATATGAAGGGTTGAAACTAAAACTTGAAGATCCTGAATGGAAACCCGATTTTGGTCCTGCCGTGTTTAATTCCAGATCAGGAGCAACAGCTGTTGGAGCCAGGGATTTTCTGGTTGCATTCAACGTTAACCTGAATACAACATCTGTAAGAAGAGCAAATGCAATAGCCTATGATGTAAGGGAAAATGGAAGGCCAAAAAGAGAAGGTGATCAGTTAACAGGAAGAATCCTGAAAGACAAAAACGGAGATCCGGTTATGATTCCAGGATCCCTTAAAAGTGTTAAAGCCATAGGCTGGTATATCCAGGAATATGGAGTTGCCCAGATATCCATGAACCTTACTAATATCTCTGTTACTCCTGTGCATGTTGCATTTGATGAAGTCTGTCGGAAAGCAGATGAAAGAGGATTAAGAGTGACCGGCTCGGAACTTGTCGGACTCATTCCTCTCAAAGCGATGCTTGACGCGGGGAGATATTTCCTTAGAAAACAGCAAAGATCAACAGGAGTAGCTGATGAAGAGTTAATTAAGATTGCAGTCAAATCACTGGGACTTAACGATATCTCAATTTTTAAACCTGAAGAAAAAATAATTGAATTTGTTATGACTGGCAAGGGAAAGAAAAAGCTTATAGAACTGGATCTCAAGGCATTTATGAATGAAACTGCTTCTGAATCACCAGCCCCTGGCGGAGGTTCTGTCTCTGCATATATGGGTGCACTTGGTATGGCCCTTGGAACAATGGTTGCTAATCTTTCGAGCCATAAGAAAGGCTGGGATGACAGGTGGGAAGAATTTTCAGCCTGGGCTGAAAAGGGAAAAATTATTCAGAATGAACTACTTGCTCTGGTTGATGAAGATACAGAGGCATTTAACAGGATAATGGAGGCAGCTGGTTTACCAAAAAGAACAGAGGAAGAAAAATCTGCAAGGATAAATGCAATACAAACTGCTACGAAGCATGCCACTCTGATCCCATTTAAAGTTATGGAAACAGCTTTCAGCGGTTATGAGGTGATCTCTGCAATGGTGGAAATAGGTAATCCTAATTCGATAACTGATGCAGCAGTGGGAGCACTGGCAATACGTTCGTGTATAAAAGGAGCCTGGCTGAATGTAAGGATAAATGCTTCAGGTATTTCCGACAGGATTTTTGTAGATGACACACTTAAGAAAGTCGGAGAATTGCTATCAAAATCAGACGAAAAGGAATCAGAGATAATTAAAATTGTGGAAATGAAATTCAATAAAAAGGAGTAGTTCCGGTTATTATAATTACACTTTTTGCTTCAAATGACGAATTATCTTAATAATTCGTCATTTTTTTTCTCCATAAAATATCAGTTTTTATTTTTTGTTGTAAAAAATTTTATATTTTGCGCCCACTAAATGATAACCTAAATATTAATTTATGAAAAGAATCAGACTGTTATTATTGCTGTCGCTGCTGGCAAGCTCATTTGCTTTCGGACAGACAATGCAAATCTCTGGTACCATAAAAGGCGCGGATGATGGAACACCTATTCCAGGTGCAAACATTACCGCTAAGGGTACAACTATTGGTACAATTTCAGGAGCTGATGGAAAGTATACTATCACAGTTCCGACAAGTACTCAGACTCTTGTTTTCAGCTTTGTGGGTTACAAACCACAGGAAGTGCTGATCGCTGGAAAAAACAAGAT
>JAHEYW010000246.1 GCA_023251395.1 Bacteroidales bacterium | reverse complement strand
AAGGATCAGTTTTATAAATTCCTGCTGTTCAATAATATGTCCGCTGGCCCTGGGTTCAATAGATGGTTTAAGAGTATTTAACAGATCCATGTTTTTATGGAAGGTATTCATATATTTCTGAACAACTTCCATGGGTTCGAGATGTTCCTGCCTTGCCTTCTTTTCAATTTTATCTTCACCCTGTTCTTCCGCCTCATTCTCAAGATGGCCAACATCGGTAATATTTCTTACATACCTGACTTTGTAACCAAGATGCAAAAGGTACCTGTAAAGAAGATCGAAAACTATTGCAGGTCTGGCATGACCCAGATGTGCATTACTATAAACCGTGGGCCCGCAGACATATAAACCTGCAAAAGGAGGATGCAATGGAATGAATTCTTCTTTCTTTCTTGACAGGCTGTTATAGATGAATAGTTTATTCTGCATTTGTGAATTATTTGATAAAGCAAAAGTAAATTAAATATTCTTAAAATATTTTTTTTGCATTTTCCAAAATCATTTATAAATTTGTCCCCACTAATCAAATATTCTTTGCTTTCGAAGAGTGTTTGGTTTTATTAAGAAGGGCGGAGAGATTAGGCTCTGCGAAACCCTGGCAACCAATCCCGATGAATCGGGAGAAAGGTGCCAAAACCTAATCCCGGGAAAAATCGGGAGATGATAAAATTTAACACGAAAACAATGAATGCAATTCATCTGACTCACAACAACTTTACGATGCCACTCATGCCTATGTGCATGCGCTGGTCAAGATCCTGATTTGGAATAAATCACTTTAGTACTCCAGGATCAGCCTCAGGAAGGATTTATCAATCCATCTGTGTCGTTATAGTATTAATTATTAATCAGTAAATTTTTTAATTATGTCAAATAATAAAATCAAATTCGAAACACTTCAGGTACATGCCGGTCACACCCCCGACAGGGAAACATCTTCACGCGCAGTACCTCTATATCAGACTTCTTCATATGTTTTCAGAAATGCAGCTCATGCAGCCGATCTTTTTGATCTAAAAGAATTCGGTAACATATATACAAGAATAATGAATCCTACGACCGACGTTTTTGAAAAACGCGTTGCTGCACTCGAAAACGGAGTCGCTGCCCTTGCAGTTTCTTCAGGTCATGCCGCCCAGTTCCTTGCTATCTCAACTATCGTAAGTAAGGGTGAAAACTTCATTACATCTCCATTCTTATATGGCGGAACCTGGAACCAGTTTAAAGTGACTTTCGCCAATTTCGGTATTGAAGCCCGGTTCGCAAAAGACCTTAACCCTGCTTCATTTGAAGCTTTAATTGATAAGAAAACAAAAGGGATCTATGTGGAAACTATCGGGAACCCTGGATTTAATATTCCTGATTTTGAGGCCTTTGCTGCACTTGCTGAAAAATATAAAATACCATTTGTTGTGGATAATACCTTCGGTGCATGCGGGTACCTGTGCAGACCTATAGACCTTGGTGCAAACATCGTTGTGGAATCAGCAACAAAATGGATTGGCGGTCACGGTACAAGTATCGGTGGTGTGATCGTTGATGCGGGTAATTTTGACTGGAAAAACGGTAATTTCCCGGTATTCACAGAACCTTCTGAAGGTTATCACGGTGCTGTATTCGGAGATATCTTTACTCCTGCATCTCCGTTTGGAAATATCGCCTTCATTATCAAGGCAAGGGTTGAAGGATTAAGAGATATTGGACCTTCAATAAGCCCTTTCAATTCATTCCTCCTTCTGCAGGGTCTTGAAACTCTGTCACTAAGAATGGAACGTCACGTTCAAAATACCCTTGCTCTGGCAAAATGGCTTAAAGCACATCCGGCCGTTGAGAAAGTAAGCTATCCCGGGCTAGAAGGAGATCCGAATTATAAGCTGGCGCAGAAATACCTTCCCAAAGGCGGAGGCGGAGTGCTGAGCTTTGTTCTGAAGGCTGACAAAAACAGCGCTAAAAGGCTTGTTGAACATTTTAATATTGTCAGCCACCTTGCAAATGTTGGGGATGCAAAGACATTAATTATTCAGCCATCCACAACAACTCATTCCCAGCTCTCAGTGGAAGAGCAGAAAAAAGCGGGTATTGAACCCGGAATGTTCAGAGTATCAGTCGGGATTGAGCACATTGATGATATTATTAATGATTTTGACCAGGCTTTTAAGCAGACACTTTCATGATGATCCTGAAACATAACGAACCTTTTGTAACTGAAGGCGGGGCAACTTTACCCGATCTGGACATTGCTTACAGCACATGGGGAAAACTCAACGAGAAGAGAGACAATGTCATCTGGGTCTGCCATGCCTATACCGCCAATTCAGATGTTGAGTCATGGTGGCCAGGTATGCTGGGAGATGAGATGGTGTTCGATACCAGAAAATATTTTGTAGTATGTGCAAATATTCTGGGATCATGTTATGGCACTACAGGCCCTCTTTCAATTAATCCCGCCACCTCAAAGCCATGGCTGAATGACTTCCCGGTTATTACTATCAGGGATATTGTAAGGGTTCTTGAAATTCTCAGGGCACACCTGAAAATTAGCATGATTGACACAATTATAGGTTCATCAATCGGAGGTTTTCAGGCACTGGAATATGGAATTCTCTATCCGGATCAGGTAAAAAGGCTGATTTTAATTGCTTCCAATGCAAAACAATCTCCCTGGAGTATCGCCTTTAACGAATCACAACGTCTTGCAATAGAGGCTGATAGTACATTTTTCGGGGATGATATTAACGGCGGGCAGAAAGGACTAAAAGCCGCCCGGTCAATGGCCCTTCTCAGTTACAGAACTCCTTATGCTTATAATCAGACTCAGGCTGAAGAAACAGATGATAAATTAACTTCATTCAGAGCTTCATCTTATCAGGCTTACCAGGGTGATAAGCTTGTAAAACGGTTTAATCCATGGACCTACTACCGCCTTACCCAGCTTTCCGACAACCATAATGTCGGCAGGGGCAGAGGCGGTGTTCTCGCCGCTCTTAAACTGATTAAGGCTTACACACTTTGTATAGGAATTACATCAGATTTACTCTTTCCTGTAAATGAGCAGAAATTTTTAGCAGAAAATATTGAAAAAGGAAGCTATGCTGAAATTGACTCCTTTTACGGGCATGACGGCTTCCTGATTGAGGCCGGGCAGGTCTCTGCTGCAATAATGAAATTCTGGGAAGATACTTCCCACAAATAAAAAGAAGATGACAAGAGAAAAACTAAAAATTGGATTATTCGGCTATGGCTGTGTTGGGCAGGGACTTCATGATGTACTGAACAGCAGCAAAGGCTTTAAAGCCGACATCGTTAAGATATGTGTGAAGGATCGAACAAAGAAGAGACGCATTCCAATGACAAACTTCACATTTGACAAGAATGACATTCTGAATGATCCATCAATAAACCTGGTTGTCGAGCTTATCGACGATGCTGATGAGGCTTTCAGTATTGTATGCACCGCAATGAAAAGCGGAAAGAACGTTGTAACTGCCAATAAACTGATGGTCGCGACTCATTTCAAAGCCCTTGTTGAAATGCAGGCTAAATACAAGGTTTCTTTGCTGTACGAAGCATCCGCAGGTGCAAGTATCCCGATAATCAGGAATCTCGAGGAATATTATGACAATGAATTGCTTTATTCATTACGAGGCATCCTTAATGGTACAACAAACTATATCCTTACCAAAATGCACAATGAGGCACTGCCTTATAGCCAGGCACTTAGCCAGGCTCAGGAAAAAGGCTTTGCCGAAAGCAATCCTTCACTTGATGTCGAAGGACTGGATGCAAAATACAAGCTTTGCATTATCACCGGACATGCATATGGACTGTTCCTTGAGCCTGGAGAAGTATTCCATTACGGGATAAAGACAATTTCAAAATTTGATATCCAGTATGCCAAGGAAAAAGGATTAAAGATCAAGCTTGTTCCATATGTCGGTAAGACAAATGAGAACACTATAACCAGTTTTGTTCTTCCCAGATTCATCTCCTCTGATAAATATCTCTATAATGTAGATAATGAATATAACGGAGTGATAACCGAAGCCGCTTTTGCTGATAAACAGTTCTTCTGTGGCAAAGGTGCAGGTGGACATGCAACAGGCAGCGCAGTCCTTTCAGATATCTCTGCAAATTCATATGGATATAAATATGAATATAAAAAATACCTGCAGGGAACTGTTTCGAACTATACTCGTAATTTCAGACTCGAAGTTTACCTGAGATACAAGGATGAAAAGGAAAAAGAACTGTTCGGATTTGAAGAGGTCTCAGAATATTTTAGCAGCAGATTATATAAATATGTGATTGGCATCATAAACCTTGAGAGACTTTACGCTTTGAGAGAACAACTTACCAATATGGATGTTTTTATAGTAAACACCGGAAGAAGAGATTTGAATTGACATATACCCAATCTTTGTAATCTAATATAGTACTGTTTTTTAGCCCACCTTTAGGGGTGTTGGGGGGCAAATAAAAGTAACGGAAGAAGAGAAA
>JAHEYW010000055.1 GCA_023251395.1 Bacteroidales bacterium | reverse complement strand
GAGCAAGGCGAACGAGGTTCGGGATCAAAGTCAGAACTGACACGGAGAGGAGTGTTTTACAGATTATCGGCTTTTCTTTATTCCGGAAACAAAGAAGAAAAAGCATCATTCAGGCTGATGTGGAAGATGATTGCAAGGGAACGTACTTTTAAGCAAAAGCTGCTTCCATCAATAGGCTATATTATTATAATGATAGTGGCTCAGTTTATAAATAAACCTGTTTCACTGGATAAAATGGCAAATGGCAATTACTTTATTTTCATACTTTATGTGATGCTGTTTATAGCAGTCACAATTCCGGCGGCGCTGATGGCTGGTAATAACTCTCATTCTGCCTGGATCTTTAAAATTATTCCGGTATCCTCTCCTGCCAATTTGTTTAAGGGATTTATCAATGCAGCTTTCTCGAAGTTTTTTATACCCTTTTTTATTGTGGTCGGAATCTTCGTATGTATTATCTGGGGCCCACGGGTAATACCAGATATCCTTATTGCACTGATGGCTTCATATCTATTTACAATATTATTCTATTATTTTCAAATGGCGGTCTTCCCCTTTTCTCTTGAAAAAACTGCAGCACAGGGAAGTGGTGCTACAATTAAGATGTTGGTCATAATGGCACTTGCCGGATTAGCAGGCTTCCTCCATAATTCCCTTCTCAAATTTTTCATATATGGAAACCTGTTCCTGATCCCAATTTACGGGGCCCTGATCCTTTTTATAAATAAAGTATTTGTATACAAAAAACTAACCTGGAAGACCCTTGATAAGGTCAACAGCTATTGATATATGGTTTTTTGAAAGAAAGTTTACAGGCAGAGCATGATTTTGTCTATCTTTAATCGAAGAAGTTTTTGGGTGACAATTCTGATTTATTATTCAGTTCTCAGGGAAGTCTGAAGAGATGAATATGCAAAACTGTTGTTGGCATAAAATCCATTTAATTCAGGGTTTAACCAATTATTTCCTTATTAATCTTTCATTCAATTTTATTATGGATCGTATTCTTGTGATCGGCAGTTCCAATACCGACATGGTGATAAAGACCGCGAAGATACCTTCTCCGGGTGAGACAATACTTGGTGGTACTTTTTTACTCAATCCCGGTGGCAAAGGAGCCAATCAGGCAGTTGCTGCTTCAAGATTGGGAGGAAAGGTAACCTTCATAGCAAAAAGGGGAAATGATCTCTTTGGTAATCAGGCAATAGGCATTTTTATGAGGGAGGGAATTGACACTCAATATGTGATCAAGGATCCTGATTTACCCTCAGGTGTTGCACTTATTATCGTGGATTCGACTGGTGAAAACAGTATTGTCGTTGCCCCCGGATCAAACGGGAACCTTCAGAAGGAAGATATCCCGATGAAGATCTTCGAATCAAAAAGGTATGGTGTATTGCTCCTTCAACTCGAAATACCTGTCGAGACAGTGGAATTTGCAGCTGAAGCTGCGATGCAAAATGGTATGAAAGTAATTCTTAATCCGGCTCCTGCCCAACCATTACCTGAAAGCCTGTTAAGGAACATATGGCTTGCCACTCCAAATGAAGTAGAAGCAGAAGACCTTACCGGAATTAATATTACTGATTTGAGTTCTGCAGATAAAGCTGCCTCTTTTCTGATCGGACTTGGTGTAAAAAATGTTATTATAACCCTCGGAGAAACAGGTGCTTACATAAAATCTGAGAGCTTCACCGGCCTGGTTCCGGGTATCGTTGTAAATACTATTGATACAACTGCCGCGGGAGATGTTTTTAACGGAGCACTTACAGTTGCCTTATGCGAAGGTAAGAGCCTGAAGGATGCCGTGATTTTTGCCAACCGGGCAGCAGCAATTTCTGTAACAAGAATGGGGGCCCAGGCATCTGCTCCTTATAAACATGAAATGGAATGATATCGCAGATTATTTACTTTAAAATATTCTATAGGTATACCAGTATAAAATTGCAAATTCCGTGAGTCACCTCAGTACCTGCCAAAAAAATTATCTGTTAGTCTGGGTGATCTGAATCAGAGATACCCCCTGTCGTGGCAGGTTGAGCTTAATTTTCAGGTTTCCATTTTCTGTGTTGGCCCAGTATGGTGAAGAGATCATATTCAGATTTCCTGAATCTTCCAGGATCTTATATTGCTCCTGTGTTGGATTCTGGGGTGAACCCATTTTTTTCCAGGCTGTATAGGCATTACTGTTCTCATCATCAATACGGTATTCATGAACAAGTACTCTTGTTGAAGGTATACTGTTTATATTTATCTCCAAAGGGGAAGCCTGAGTGATAATGTCATCATCGTGATAATTCCATACCATGACGGAGATCATATCCTTATCCCTGCATGCCAGTGCATTCACATCAGGATCATTCCCTTTCACCCCTGCTCTGATAATCTCTGATGCAGAATATTTACCACCACTTACTCTCACTCTGGTTCCATGCATCATCCCGAACATCCTGAAAATGTTCAGGACAGGTTTATCCACACCATTTGTCGCAAGGTCGCGATAGCCATAAAACCAGGGTTGATCCTCAAATTCGAATGCCCATGTTACTGCACCTTTGAAATTAATTTTATAACGATCAGCCAATTCAAACTTCCTGGCAAAAATTGCTGCCTCATAACTTGAATACAGGGTCCCGTTCCTGTAAGCATTTTCCGGATTTCTAACTATTGAACAAGCAGCGCACCCTTCAGGATCCGATTCCCCGATGATGACAGGCAGGTTCTTTATCTCTGGTATGGAAGATATTATCTCAAACCCTTTTGAAATATCCGACAACTGAAGATTTATATTCATCTGAACATGTCCATTTACCATTTTGGGTGAACCTTTGGCATGAAAACCGATATAATCAAGTGGTGATCCTTTCTGCCCTGTTGCGTAATTGATACCGTTTATGCAGTGTTCAAGGAAATCTTTTAAATATGACGCTGCCTTTTCATCTCTCGGACTGGTACTATGTGGTCCTCCCACTTTTGCACCAGGGCAGGCTTTTTTAAGTGCAGTTGCTGCAAAATCATATAACTTGAAATATTCCTCTTTTGTCCCTCTCCAATAATTAATATTTGGTTCATTCCATACCTCCCAGTACCACGATTCGACCTCTCTTTGTCCATACTTTGACACGCAATGTTTTGCCCACTGGTAAACTAATTCTGCCCATTTATTATAGTCCTTTGGAGGATATGCCCAGCCTGTGGAAAATGTCTGAGGCCAGTTATGCCTGTAAGGCTGGGGTTGAAGTGAGAGAGCTTCTGGCATGAAGCCAATTTCAACAAGAGGTTTCATTCCCCTTTCAAGATAAGTATCCATAATTTTATCCACAATTGTCCAGTCATAAACCGGTTTTCCGGATTTGTCTTCAGTATAAACATTTGTCGAACCCCATTTGAGTGAGGCAGTTCCATCGCCTGATGTCAGCAGGTTATGTGTGCGTACATAAACTGGAACAGGACTAAGAGAGGATATTTCTGACAGCAGTTTCTTGCCATCTTTCATGTAGGTGTAATTTGGTTCATCATAACCGAACCATGCCCAGGCAGAGGTCATCGGACCTGCCTCATCTGACAGGTCTATCGTAAGGGAAACAGGACTGGAAATCTGACCCTTAGAAGTTGTAGAAAGAATGGAGAATAATATTAAAATAGCCGGAAATGCCTTTCTCAAATTTTTCATTTTTCATTTTTTTTGTTGCCATTAAAGTAATAAAAATATGCTCCTGAATTGATAAAACTTTTCTGGCATTTCAGGAAGAATGAATTTTTACTTCTTTTGTTAAGAAACAAATTATCCATAAAGTAGAATTATGCAATTGTTTCAGTTTGATTGATTTATTAATGCAATTTCCATAATTATCTGAAAACTTACACAATAATAATTTAAACTGTAAAATAAATTAATAATTTTAAGCCGGAATTTACTATGCTATCTGGTTTGAAATAAAACAACCACAGTTACATTTATTTTCTTAAAATAATATATTGGATTTGTTAATGAAGAAGTATTCGTTTGATAAGAGCATGATAAAGGTTCTTTTGCTTGAAGGTGTGCACGAAAATGCCGTGAAATACTTTAAGGAAAATGGTTACCAGAATATTGAATATCATAAAGAGGCGCTCACTGATGAAGCTCTTGAAGAAAAGCTCCGAAACGCACATATTATAGGTATAAGAAGCAGAACAGAGCTCAGGAAAGATATGCTGAAAAAAGCTCCGAAGCTTATAGCGATAGGTTGTTTTAGTATTGGAACGAATCAGGTAGATACCAGGGAAGCAAAGATGTTGGGCATTCCGGTTTTCAATGCTCCTTTTTCCAATACAAGGTCTGTTGCAGAACTTGTTATCGCGGAATGCATAATGCTTATGAGGGGAATCCCTGAAAAAAATGCTCTTGCGCATAACCGAGTTTGGCTGAAATCTTCAGGTAATGCAGTGGAAGTCAGAGGCAAGACTCTTGGAATTGTTGGTTATGGGCATATCGGGTCACAGGTCTCAATCCTAGCAGAAAGTCTGGGTATGAATATCGTTTATTATGATATTTTGAAAAAGCTAACTCTAGGAAATGCAAAACCAGTTTGCAGTCTGAATGAATTGCTAAAGGTTTCTGATACGGTTACAATTCATGTACCGTCTACCGCTTTAACAAGAAACATGATTTCGAAAGAACAGGTTTCTATTATGAAGGAGGGAGCCTGCCTTATAAATGCATCAAGAGGGGATGTGGTTGATTATAAAGCCGTTGCAGAAGGTCTCAGAACAAAACATCTTGCCGGTGCCGCTGCTGATGTTTTTCCTGTAGAACCAGCATCAAATAATGAACCATTTATAACTGAGTTACAGGAATTCTCAAATGTTATACTTACCCCGCATATTGGTGGCAATACAGTTGAAGCACAAGCTAATATAGGCCTCGAAGTTGCGGAGAAACTCGTAAAGTTCAGTGATACCGGTTCGACAATCGGTGCTGTGAACTTTGTTGAGATAAGCCTCATGCAAAATACTGCAAAACAAAGATTCCTGCATATCCACAAGAATGTGCCCGGGGTACTCCGTGAAGTAAACAACTCATTTACATCTAGAGGAATAAACATATCTGCAGAATATCTTCAGACAGACCCGGATATTGGTTATGTTATACTTGAAACCGAAAGTGAACTTGACAAATCGGTATTGAAAGAGTTGAAAAACATCCGTCATACAATTAAAACCAGGATGGTTTTCTGATTACTGAAAGCTTTGACTGCTAAACCTAATAACAGGGACCTTCATTTCATCTGTTTGATAAAATTTTGCCGGGCTTGAGGCGAAAGAAAAATCTCCCGCAGATAGCGCAGATAATCGCAGAATATTTCTAAGAAAACATTTAATAACTTTATGATCGTTAAGTTTCTCAACCTCTACTGAACCATTATGTTATTTAATTTGTTTGATGATTGGATATACAATTGAAGTAATCTTTATTAAACCAAGAATCAATGGCAAAGAAAATGATTATCGAGAAATCAGTCACCATCAATAAACCGGTGAACGAAGTATTTGATTACCTGAAAATTACCAGGAACCAGGAGGAATTCAGTGTCTGGAACATGAAAGATCCCGGGAAAAATACATCCTCAAGAGGAACTGACGGAACAGTTGGATTTATCTACACCTGGGATAGTAAAGATAAAAGCGTTGGTGCAGGCAGTCAGGAAATCAAACAAATTACTGACAATGAAATAATTGTGTATGAAGTACGGTTTGAGCGACCAATGAAAAATGTAGCTGAAACAAAATTCATTTTAAAAAGTGTATCTGAATCCCGGACAGAAGTGACCTGGAGCTTTTCGGGGCCCACTAAATTTCCAATGAGCCTGTTCTCTCCTATTTTTAAAAGAATGCTTGGAAAAGATATTCTGACCGGACTCGAAAACCTCCGGAATAGATTGGAAAAGAAAACCTGAGAAACTAAACCTTTATTTGTTAATCTGATTTTCAATATTGATCTGACTGGTACAATTTATGCGGTTCTACTCATAGAGATCTCCAGCATTTGCACCGCATAAATCAGTAATCAGTCCCGATATTTTCAAAGTAAGATCTTTGAAATATATTTTCCCTTTTTCTGCAGTAGCAAGACTAGGGTTACCTATTCCAGTATCTTCACTAATTTTTGACCACTTTCTTTCTGTCCATGCCCATCCCTCTCTGAATCCTTTAATCTTGTTCTTCTTTTCAACTCCCTTACCCCACTTATCATTTGGTAGCACAAGTTCATGTCTCAGGTATAATAAGAGGCTGGTTTCCATTTCGTCAGCATGATCTCCCTGATTTTCGAAATACTGCTTTTTATCCAGAACCTGGTACCAGTTGCATAACCCAAAAAACATATCAGGATACTTTATTCCCAGCTCCCTGATCAACGGTCTGAAATCATTCCCACCATGTCCGTTCACAATAAGTAATTTATTTATTTTCTGAAAATTCAGAACTTCAATTATATCTGTAAGAATAGCCATTTGTGTGGATGGTGCAAAATTCAGATCAAGATAAATATCACGTTGACCGGTATTTACCCCAACCGGAATTGTTGGCAGAACAATAACCTTTCCGCCTTTTTCCCAGGCCAATCGTGCAGATTCTGCAGTTATGAGCTCTGTTTCAATATTATCGGCCGAATATGGCAAATGATAGTTATGTGCCTCTGTTGCTCCCCAGGGAAGAACTGCCAGTTCAAATCTCTCTTTCTTTACAGTTTGCCAGTTAGTCTCAGCCAGAATATATGGTCTCATATCAGATTGATTATTTAGTCTTTTAATTTCTAAATTATAAAATTAGCATTTTATGTTTTAATAAATATTAAAATAATCAATCAGGTTCAGGAGATATTCACCTGGTTCTCCGGATCAGAATTTCCTTGAAATCACTAAAGCTCGATTCAATTTTTACCGCCTGCTTCTTCAATTCTTTTAATTTAAGCAAAGGTTCCGGAACAGGTACTTTAACTCCTGTAGAGCTTTCAACTTCTTCAAGGAACTTTGCCGGATGGGCAGTTTCAATAAATATCCCCGTACAATCATTCCTTTTCATATACTCACTCAGTCCGAGGAAGGCAACTGCTCCATGAGGGTCAGACAGGTATCCCAATCTTTCAAAAAGTTCTACCATTCCACTCCTGGTCTCATCATCATTATACCAGTAACCTGTAAGATCTTTTGTGACATCATTATGATCCTTATTGTATAATTCAGCAATGCGTGGGAAATTATTGGGATTACCGACATCCATTGCATTGGATATTGTTTTGATAGTTTTTGAAGGCACGTAGATACCCGAACTAAGATAATCTGTAACAGCATGGTTGGAATTGCAGGAGGCAATAAATTTATCAACCGGGAGTCCCATCTTTTTTGCAATAAGTCCGGCCGTCAGGTTCCCGAAATTTCCACTCGGAACGCTTATTGCGACCGGTTCCATTTTCCCGGGCAGTTGGGCCATAGCGTGAAAATAATAGATCGACTGAGGGAAGAGCCTGGCAAAATTAATCGAATTTGCAGAGGTAAGATTCAAACCGGAATTAAGATCATCATCAACAAATGCCATTTTCACGAGGCGCTGGCAATCGTCAAAATCCCCATTAACTTCCAGAGCAGTTATATTTCCGCCCATTGTTGTCAGCTGTTTTTCCTGTATTTCACTTACTTTCCCGGAAGGGTAAAGTATTACCACTTTTATTCCGCTTTTCCCAAAGAATGCACTTGCAACTGCGCTTCCAGTATCTCCTGAAGTTGCTGTAAGTATAGTTACTTCCTTGTCTTCCCCTTTGACCAGCCAGCTAAAAAGTCCTGACATAAATCTGGCGCCAACATCCTTGAAGGCAAGTGTCGGACCATGAAATAATTCCAGGACGTATAAATTCTGTTTCAGCTGCTTTAGAGGAATCGGAAACGTAAATGTCTGATCTATTATCCCTTCAAGAGTTTCTGCTGGAATATCATCACCGAGCATGACTTCTGAAACTGCAAAAGCTGTTTCTTTAAGATCCTGACTTCTCAGGTTTCTGAAAAAAGAGTGAGGCAAAACTGGGATCTGTTCAGGCAAATATAATCCGGATGAACCTGAAAGACTGCGCAGAACAGCTTGTTTGAGACTTACCCTCTCTGAAGGATTGTTTATATTATAAAATTTCATTCTGATGTATATTTTCTTGTTATTTTTCTGTAGTGTCCGATTCATAATTACCAGATTCTAAGCGAAACGAAGAATATGGTTACCATTTATCAATATTTTTAAGCCACCAGGGTTTCTTTTTATTAGATGACACATTTTGAGTATTCCTGTTAATTGAACTTTGAACCTTGAACTTTGAACTTTATACTAATCTCGTACCGGGAGAATTAAGTCCTGAAACAAGTGAATCTGAATTAAGTCCATAACCAAGGAATGCATCTTTTATTTTTGCAGCAATGGTTGTGGCCTTGTATTCTCCTCTGCACAAAGCAAATACCGAAGGACCTGACCCGGATATTCCAAAACCGATCGCACCAGATTCAAAAGCAGCCATCCTGACTGCATCAAAACCGGGTATAAGCTGGTTCCTCTTTGGTTCAGCAAGCAGATCCGTTACTGAACGTCCAATAAGATCATAATCCTCAGTCAATATTCCGACCATGAATGCTGCAGAATTGGCACTCTGCCTTATTACATCCTGCATCGGTATCTCCCTCTTCAATATTCTTCTTGCATCAGAAGTTTTCAGCTCGATATGAGGGTGAACAACAGCACTGTACAGATCATCAGGACATTTTACCTTGATTATATCAAGTGGACTATAGCTTCGTATAAGCAGGAAGCCGCCGAGAAGTGATGGTGCAACATTATCTGCATGTGCTGTTCCGCAGGCTACCCTCTCTCCTTCCATTGCGAAGGGAATCAGATCTCTTGTACTTAGCTGATTACCCAGGAACTCATTTGCTGCAAATACTGCAGCTGCAGCGCTGGAAGCACTGCTTCCCATGCCACTGCCGAGAGGAAGGTTTTTCTCCAGGGCAATATCCAGATTAAGATTTGTATTTCCTGTTGCCTCGAGATAAGCATCAACTGCTACTCCTGCAGTGTTTTTGAGTCTGTCAGCAGGAATCAGATCACCAAAGGGGCCAGTCATTAAAATATTTTTTGATCTTTTACCTGAGGCGCCTGAAATAGTTACCTTGTCCCCGTTTCCTCCGAGCGCAAAACCCATAATATCAAATCCGCAACCGACATTGGCAACTGTTGCCGGTGCAAATGCTGTCACAAACTTATCTTTCATGTTCCTGAATTATACTTAATTATTTATATCCTTACTTCTTCCGCAATTCGCACAATATCAGCCAATAAACCAGCTGCAGTAACATCTACACCTGCCCCTGGACCCTTGATTACCATTGGATATCTGCTGTAATAATTTGTTGTCAGAATAATACAATTTTCGCTTCCCTGCAACGAAAAGAACGGGTTTGAACTGTCAGCTTCGGAAAGTGTTACAGATGCCTTGCCGTTTTCCACAGAGGCTACATACCTCAACTTTTTCCCGGCAGAGGATGCAGAAAGATACCTCTCCTTAATTACGGGATCATATTCCCTGAGGATTTCCAGAAAATCATTTATACTCTTACATTTTGAAGATGCTTCAGGCATAAGGGCATCAACCGGGATGTCTTCAAGCTCCATTTCCAAACCACATTCCCGTGCAAGTATCAGACATTTTCTTGCAACATCTTTTCCACTCAGATCATCACGTGGATCAGGTTCTGTATAACCATTCTCCATTGCGATCTTTACCAGTTCACTGAATGGTTCATTTCCATCATATTTTGAAAACAGCCAGTTCATTGTACCTGAAAGCACAGCTTCGATCTTTATGACTTTATCGCCGCCTGCAAAAAGATTCCTTATCACATTTATAACAGGAAGCCCGGCTCCGACATTGGTCTCATAGTGAAAGGAAACATTTCTTATTCTTGCTGTATCATGTAATCTGATATAATCATTCATACTTCCTGAGTTTGCCCTTTTATTGGCTGCTACAATCGTGACATTTCCCCTGAAAAGCCTTTCATAATAAGCCACTGGTTCATCTGACGCAGTAGCATCAATGAAAACACTGTTTTCCCTGTTCTGCGCCAGTATCTCATCGACAAATATTCTGAGGTCAGCCTTTAAGCTATTTTTACCTGACAGGCTTTTTACAGCTTTTGGATCATCGGTATCGGTTCCAATGATCATCCGTCTGCTGTTAGTTACGCCGCAAATCTGAAGGTTTATTTTATTCTTCACAAGGTACTTCTTATGATTATCAATCATATCTAACAGTCTGCCGCCAACTGATCCTATTCCTGCAATGTAAAGGTGTAACTGCCTCTGTTCTTTATTGAAAAGTGACTGATGGAGGATTCTCAAAGTCTTTTTAAGATCGCCTGAATGGATGACAAATGAAATATTCAGTTCTGAACTTCCCTGTGAAATAGCTTTAATATTTATCCCGTTTCTGCCAAGTGGATTAAAGACCCTCGCGGCAACTCCGGGCATATGTCTCATATTCTCTCCAACTACTGCAACAATTGACAGGTCACATTCATTATCCACACCTGAAATCACCCCTGAGGCAAGTTCATCACAAAATGCGCTCTTTAGTAATGAGCTTGCTTTTTCAGCATCCTCCTGCATTACAGCTATACATATTGAATGTTCTGAAGAAGCCTGGCTGATAAGAACTACGCTGATAAGCTGTCGTGAAAGGACATTGAAGATGCGGGCAGAGATACCTGCAACCCCCAGTAAACCTGTTCCTTCAATTGATATCAGACATATTTTTTCAAGGGAAGTTATTCCCTTTATAAGTCCATTATCACTTTTTGATTCTTTAAAAATCAGTGTACCATGATGATCAGGATTAAAGGTATTTTTCACTAATACAGGAATACTTTTAGCCATCGCCGGAAGCAGTGAGGCAGGAAAAATAACTTTTGCACCGAAATGTGATAATTCCATTGCCTCATTATACGACAACTGATTAATCGTCTGTGCCTCTTTGACAAAACGTGGATCCGCTGTCATAACACCATCAGTATCTGTCCATATCTCAATCACATCTGCTTTCAAGGCAGCGCCAATTATAGATGCAGAATAATCAGATCCGTTACGTCCAAGGGTAGTAGTA
The DNA here is from genome assembly GCA_023251395.1 of Bacteroidales bacterium. GTDB lineage: Bacteria > Bacteroidota > Bacteroidia > Bacteroidales > VadinHA17 > LD21. Next base: position 4,832 of record JAHEYW010000055.1, on the reverse strand, counting down.
TGACCCTCACTGGAACTGGCAATAAATCCTGTCGCAATATTTACGCCTTTGTATTTCTTAAAATGCTCCATCAGGAGTTTATCAGTTGTCAGAAAGTCAACTTTTGCATTTCCAAAATCAGAGTCTGTCCTTATTAACTCTCTGGTGTCACAATAAAAAACATCCTTCACTCTGGCTGATAAGACCTGACTTAAAAGGAACGCAGATAATCTTTCACCAAAAGAAAGTATCAGGTCACGGGTACGCAGCGTTACCTCTCCGACCATAGCAGCACCTCTCACAATATCTGAAAGATCGTTGCACATCGAGATAATCTCAGCCATAGCACCCGGCTGATTTGGTACAGGTAAAAGTATTTTGGCAGCAGACAAATGTCTTTGTTCAATACTTTTAAGAATAGATTCAGCTTCCTGTATCTTCTCCGGGATCAGCTGGGTTATCTCAACCAGCTGATTAGTAACTCCTGCCTGGGCAGATGCAACCACAATCAGGTCTTTATCTTTTTCTGCAAATTTCAGAATTATACTGCACACTGATTGTATTTTATCAGCATCAGAAAGTGAAGATCCACCGAATTTCAGAACTCTCATATTGTCATCAAATTAAAATACAGAACATTATATTAAAACAAAAAAGCCACCCTTTACTCAAGGATGGCTTTTCATGTATTATCTTTTTATTAAACACAGCATCCCCTCAGTACCGGAATAGTACCAGTGCCTGTTGTGGAAGTTGTTGTATTTAAACCAAAATTTCTCATAGTCTGAAGTGACTGCAAATATATAAATATTTTATTAATTACAAGATTTCATAATATATTTTTACTTTTCACCTGTAAAAATTAAAATATTTAACCATTCATCCTTCTTTGTTTACATATTTAAATCAGCCCCTAATTTGTCCATCTCCCCTGATAATCCATTTATATGTTGTCAGGGCTTCAAGTGCCATTGGTCCTCTTGCATGAAGTTTCTGGGTAGAGATACCTATCTCTGCTCCAAGACCAAATTCTGCTCCGTCGGTAAAAGCAGTTGAAGCATTTGCATAGACTGAAGAAGCATCAACAAGTTTAAAGAACAGATTTATTTTCTTTTCATCCTGTGAAATAATTGCCTCGCTATGTTTTGAACCATAGGTAGCGATATGAGAAACTGCCTCTCCGAAGGAGCCGACAGTTTTAACTGCCATTTTATATGAAAGAAACTCTGTACCAAAAGATTCAGGAACAGCTTTCAGGAGTAATTTATCAGGATATTTTCCCGTCAATGCATTATAAGCTTTTTCATCCGCATAGATAATTACTTTGGAATCTGCACAAAGTCCAACAAGATAATCAAGGTCACCCAGTCTTTTCTCATGGATAATAAGGCAGTCAAGGGCATTGCATACACTTACCCGCCTGGTTTTTGCATTATTTATCACCAGTCTGCCCTGTTCTCTGTCACCAGATTCATCAAAATAAGTGTGGCAAATGCCTGCACCAGTCTCAATCACAGGGATTGTCGCATTATTCCTGACAAAATCAATAAGATTCCTGCTTCCCCTGGGAATAATCAGGTCTACATAATTATGAGCATTCAATAGCTGCGCGGTCTCTTCACGGCCAGCCGGAAGAAGGGCGAGGACATCAGGACCGACACCATTTTTAGAAAGTACATCCCTGATTATCTTTACAATAGCTGTGTTTGAGCTGATAGCATCACTTCCCCCTTTCAATATACACGCATTTCCTGACTTCAGACAGAGGGTGAATACATCAAATGTGACATTTGGACGTGCCTCATAAATAATTCCTACCACCCCAAATGGTACTGTTATTCTCGAAATTTTGAGACCATTTGGACGTTTGATCTCGGAAATAACATGATTGAGAGGACTTGGCATGGAGGCAACATTCCTGATATCGGTTGCGATTTCTTTAATTCTCTCATCATTAAGCAAAAGACGATCATACCTGGGGTCCGATTTCTCCATCAGGGCAAGATCCTTTGCATTTTCTGAAACAATATATCCGGCGTGGGCGATTGCCTCATCAGCAACCTGAAGCAAGACCTCATTAATTTTACTCTCCTCCAGAACATTCAACGATCTGGACGCCTCCAAAACCTTCTTAAATACCGGTATACAATCCATCTGCATCCTTCTATTATGTTATTATAACGATTATTGCTCTTTATTCATTATAAGATAATGGTAATGAATAAATGGCCTGCTGACTTTCTGACCCAGATTTTGCTCTGTTTTTTCAGAGTCATACTGAGCTTTACCAAGTCCGATATTATTTCCTCTTTCATCCAGAATCCTGACAATGTCACCATTTTCAAAAGAACCTTCCACTCTTGTTATTCCAACCATTAGCAGGCTGGATGCTTTTTCCCCCAGAAGTGCTTCCTTTGCCCCATTGTTTATAACTACAGCTCCTTTCGCAAATGTTTCTGAATGTGAGAGCCATTTTTTGACTCCTGTCTTCTTCCTTGAACTTGCTACAAGATGTGTACAGGGCACATCATTTCCTCTTACAATATCGGTAATAATGGAATCCCTGTTTCCGTTCGCAATAAATACATCAATTCCGTTAGATGCTATTCTTCTGGCAGTTAAATACTTGGTCTGCATCCCACCCCGTCCGAATCCCGACCTGGATTCAGTAATAAACTGATTAATATCTCCTGTATTCTCATCAATTTCACGAATCAGTTCGGACCCCTCAGAACCAGGTTCGCCAGTGAAAATACCATCTACATTTGAAAGAAGTATGAGTGACTGACAATCCATCAACGAAGAAATAAGCCCGGACAGTTCATCATTATCAGTGAACATAAGTTCATTAATTGAGATTGCATCGTTTTCATTAACAATGGCAAGTACATTATTTTCAATCATTGCAGTAATACAGTTTTTCATATTCAGATAATGTAACCTGTCTCTGAAACTTTCCTTTGAAGCCAGTATCTGTCCGGCCTGCATACCATATTTCCCGAATAAGAACTGGTAATTAGCCATAAGCTTTACCTGTCCGATGGCAGCAAGAACCTGTCTTTCTGCAATTATGTTCGTTTTGCCTGAATGTGGCACATCTCCCCTTCCTGCAGCGACAGCTCCTGATGAGACGAGGATAACTTCAATTCCCTGCTTGGTCAATGTAGCTATCTCCTGTACCAGCCTGGACATTCTCCAGCTGTTCAGTGAACCGTCAGGAAGAGTAATGACATTACTGCCAACTTTTACAGCAACTCTTTTAAACTTTGGTTTATCAGTTTTCATTTTATCATCAGATTTTACTTGATAAAATAAAATTTGTCGCAAAAATAGATTAAAATGTTTAAATATTTAACCTGAATGGAATACTTGATGAATTATTAGTAAAATTCTATTAAAATATTAATCAGTGTACTTTATTACCAGTTACAAGTTTTTGAGATATGGTATTGTCTGAGGTCCCTCAGGCATCACGCAAATTCTTATTTCTGTGGTAGATTTTGCTGTCAGTTCTTCTATCAGTTTTACAATATCATCAACAGGATTTAACAATGCCTGACTGATAGTATCATCATCCAGTTTCTTGCTGTACAGATAAACTTTTGCTTTCTCCTGAACCAGTATCTGGAAAAATATCTGCCACGTATCGTTAAGTTCATTCTCCTTTTGTCTTATAAATCCATCAAGTTCCTCAACCGTACCGGCAGATTTGAGAATAGTCTCATAATCACTATTGGCAGGGATACCGTCCCAGCACTCGGCCGCAATGATTATCGTCCCTCCTTTTTTTACTATCTGTGCCGCAGCACTCATACCTTTAATAGACTGGTAAACATTGAGATCTAAGGGATACCCTGAATTACTTGTGATGACAATATCATACAGTTTATCGACAGGTACCATCGATGATTTTTTGACAAACTGGCTCCCGTGCTTGTGCGCTGTTCTGAGTTCACCTGAAAATACACCTGTAATTTCTTTCTTCTTGTTGAGTGATACATTCAGAAGAAAAAGTCCCGGTACAAATTCTGCTGCCTCAGTCAACTCCTCCCAAAGCTGGTTGCCTTCTGTAATACCCCATGTTACCTTTTCGTTTGAAAGCTGCCTGATTGAATGATTGCGCTTTATAGTTTTAACATAAGCCATACCTGGTATCAGTGATTTCCCTCCTCCTGAGAAACCGGCAAAGAAATGTGGTTCAATAAATCCGGTAAGTATCTTCAGATCACAATCGAGGATCTTTCTGTTAATATAAATTTCATTCCCCGATTTTGTTGTTCCGACTAATTTGTGAAGTTCCTGGTTTGTTGAATCATTCTGTATTATTTCATAATTCTTAACAATAGATTCACCCAGGATATCAATAAGCTCTTTAGGGGTTGCAGGCCTGTGAGTTCCGTTTGCGCAAAAAAAGCGGATATTCTCTTTCGGAACAGATTTCAGCTCTTCAAGCAGCGGAGGCAGAATAATATGGTAAGGCGTTGCCCTGGTAATATCGCTGAATATTATTCCGACCTTATCATTTTTCTTCAACTGCTCCCTAAGAGGCTTGCATCCGTACGGGCTTCCCAGAGATTCTGTTATTGCCAGTTTCTGATCTCTGACACTTTCAACCCATCTGGGTTCAATAATATCGACCTTGTAATGATCAGGCATCCCGATGCTGATCCCGCTTTTTCCGTATGCCAGGCGTATTTTCATTTTTTACAATATAAAAAATATTATGTGTGTCGCGATCGAGTAGGTAAAGGGGAGTTTCACCCCTAAACCTCTCACGGAACCGTACGAGATAGTCTCCCATCATACGGCTCTTCAGTTAGTACTCTACCAGGTCGAATCCTCCCGCTTTTTTG
>JAHEYW010000054.1 GCA_023251395.1 Bacteroidales bacterium | reverse complement strand
ATCAAATCCCAGCTCGACGAAATCCGACATCTCCTGAACAGATGCAGGCGCCAGTACAATAAGGTGATAGTCGCCATGACCACCTCCTTTAACTGCCTGAAAATAGTCTGACTGTGCGGGTTGAATTGTACCAAGTCCCGGGCCCCCTCTGACCACATTCACTATCAGGCAGGGCAATTCTGCTCCGGCAATATATGTTATGCCCTCCTGTTTCAGGCTTATACCCGGCGAGGAGGATGATGTCATTACTTTCTTTCCGCAGGCAGCACCACCATAAACCATGTTTATCGCAGCTACTTCACTCTCGGCCTGAAGAATAACCATGCCGGTTGTTTGGCTTGGATTTGCTTCCATCAGGTACTCGAGAATTTCGCTCTGGGGAGTGATAGGATAACCGAAATAACCATCAGTACCGGCTCTTATAGCTGCTTCTGCGATAGCTTCATTGCCTTTCATCAATCTCAATTCACTTTCCATTTCAGGTTAAATTTTCGTTTTATAAACTGTAATAACTCCATCGGGACAAACCATTGCGCAGTTGGCGCAACCAATACAAAGTTCAGGATTGGCAGGGTATGCGTAGTTGTATCCCTTCCCGTTTACCTCTTTAGCGAGGGCAATGGTACCGGTAGGACATGAGACCACACAAACCTCGCAACCCTTACATCTTTCAACATTTACTACGATACTTCCTCTAATCTTTGCCATTGATTTGATTATTAATTTTTTACAACAGGATGATCCTGATTGAATTTCTTTAGTCTGTACTCCAGTGTTTCCATCTGGTCTCTTCTGACCTGGGAAACACAAGCCCTCAATCCTTCGAGTCTGGTACTGCCTGTAATGTTGAGAGTTATTGCACTGATACCATAGTAAAGCAACTCTCCGAGCAATTGGGTACCTGTCATCCCCGGATATGAGATTGTAAAATAAAATCCATCGGCCAGTGGTTCATCCATATCCCTGTCATAGACAATATTGAAACCGGAGGAAATGAACATATCCTTCATTATCTTAGCCTTTTCCCCGTATTCCATCAAATCCTCTCTATACTTATATTTTCCGTCATTGACCGATTTAAGCAGCGCTGATAATCCGAATTGAACTGAATGAGCTACTCCTGCGGAAAGACCATATAAAGCTCCGAAAACAGCCGAATGTCCAAATTTATCAGTCGAATAATATCTTAGAAGGTCAGGAAAAGACCGGTTGAATAACTTGTCTGAAATTGCCATCATCCCTATTCTCTGACCAGCATAACTGAAAACTTTTGAACTAGAAATAAGCAAGACATACATATCGGTGTAGTGCGCCACAGATGGTTGAAATGGTGGTAAACCGGGTTTGGAATAATCTTTCCTGAAATCCATTCCGAAATATGCAAGATCTTCAATCACGATAACGTCATATTTTGTACAAAGTTCACCAATTATCCGTAACTCCTCATCAGTGAGACAGATCCATGTTGGATTATTCGGATTAGAAAAAAGAAGAGATGAGATCTTACCTGTTTTCAGATATGACTCAAGCTTATCCCTCAATTTTTCACCTCGAAAATTATATATATCAAAAGATTGATATTCATGACCGAGCATTTTTACCTGTTGCTTCTGAACCGGAAAGCCGGGGTCAAGAAAAAGAGTACCTTCTTTTGTCCGGTCATTGCGGTTTGCAACCAGAAAGCTTACCATACCTCCCATCATTGAGCCAACAGTAGGTATACAACCTTCAGGGCTGATATTAATATCAAGGAATAATTTTATGAATCTTGAAGTTTCATTCTTTAGCTCCGGAATCCCCATAATATCAGGATAAACTGAAGCAACACCTTTTTTAAGAGCGGCGATTTCGGCTTCAACCCCTATTGCAGGAGCCTGAAGCCCCGGGACGCCCATCTCCATTCTCACAAATCCAATACCGGTTTCTTCTTCAATTTTATTTACCAGGTATACTATTTCCCTTATCGATGATGATCCTGCATCTGGTATGCCAATAGTTGCAAGAATGCGTTTAATAATCTCAGGTGATATGGGTATATTTCTCATTATCAATTCAAAATCAGAATTTCCTTTTATCCACAACTCTTACTGCCTTACCCTCGCTTCTAACTATACCTTTCGGTTCAACAAAGGTCACCTTGATACTCAATCCTATTGAATTCTCGAGGTTGTTCTGTAATTTCTGTCGGACGGCTTCAAGCTGACTGATCTTATCCATAAAAAAAGCTTCTTCAACTTCAACTTTTAGTTCCAGAGTATCCAGGTTATTGATCCTATCAACGATCAGGAGATAATGCGGGGTTATTCCGCTCATTTCCAGAAGAACAGTCTCAACCTGTGACGGGAACAGGTTAACACCCCTGATTATCAGCATATCATCGCTGCGTCCAAGGCACTTATTCATTCTGACAAGAGTTCTCCCGCACTTGCATTTTTCATAGTTCAGGCTTGTAAGATCCCTTGTCCTGTAGCGGATCAGGGGCAGTCCTTCTTTTGTTATTGTTGTAAAAACAAGTTCACCTGTTAATCCCGGAGGTAATACTTTAAGGGTTTCAGGGTCGATAATCTCAGGATAAAAATGATCCTCATTTATATGCAATCCACTCTGGGACAGGCACTCACTTGCAACACCCGGTCCGATCACCTCACTCAGTCCGTAGATATCGAGTGCCTTGATCTTTAGTTTATCTTCTATTTCTCGGCGCATATTTTCAGTCCACGGTTCTGCACCGAATACACCAACTTTTAATCTCAGTTCTTCACGTTTTATGCCGCTTTCAGCGATTGCCTCGGCAAGAAACAACGCATATGATGGAGTGCAGGCAAGCACAGTACTTCCGAAGTCACGCATGAGCTGTATCTGCCGGGTTGTATTTCCACCTGAAATCGGGATAACTGAGGCTCCGATCTTTTCTCCGCCATAATGAAGACCAAGTCCCCCGGTAAAAAGCCCGTACCCATAAGCAATCTGAATGAAATCATGACGATTGGCTCCTGCACTGGTCAGTGTCCTTGCCATAACTTCAGACCAGGTAGAGATATCATTTCTCGTATATCCTACAACCGTTGGTTTACCGGTAGTGCCTGATGAAGCATGTATCCTCACTATTTCGCTCATCGGAACGGCAAACAGACTAAAGGGGTAATTGTCTCTGAGATCTGTCTTTGTTGTAAATGGCAGCTTTGCAAGATCATCAATTGACTGGATACTCTCCGGACCTAATCCGGCTTGCTGCATCTTATTCCGATAATATGGAACATTAAAATAAACTCTTTCGACTGTTTCCCTTAATCTTTCGGTTTGTATATGTTTTAGACCATTCCGCTCCATACACTCGAAATGGCTGTTCCAGATTTCCATTATGGTTTTTTATAAAGGTTATTTTTAAATTCTATTACAACCACAGATCATATCTTATACAGATCACTCGCTTTTATCAGTTCCATTTCATGTTTCTTCAGGCCTTCAATCGCTTTATCAGAGTTGCTGCATCTCAGGATTATTACCGATTTGTCGCCTATCGAAAATGCATAAGTATATTCTACACTTATTTCCAGATCGGATAGTATCTTAAGGATCTTGGCATAAAATTTCGCTTCACTGGGAGCCATAACAGAAATAACTTCTGTCAGGTTTACAGTAAAATCATGCTTTTTAAGAATGGCCCTGGCTTTATCAGGATCAGATACAATAAGTCGAAGAATTCCGAATTCGGAGGTATCAGCTACGCTTAAAGCAGTTATCCTTATATTTTCTTCACCAAGAACTTCAAGGACTTCGGTCAGTCGACCTGTCTTATTCTCAAGAAATACAGATAATTGCGGAATAATCATATCAATAATTTGTTAACTAAAAAGAAATTCGAAGATAAAAATAAAATTTATAGGTCATATAAACCTGTATCAAGATCACTTTTCGATCCTGATCCTTGCATCAACAACAGTTATCTCTTTAAGACTTCCGATCAATGGATTCAGGTCCATTTCCTTGATCTCTGTTGCATATCTTAAAAGACTTGAAAGTCTGACAATTATTTCTGCAAACCTGGCTTCATTTATTCCTTCTTTGCCACGTGTACCATGTATTATCCTGTAACTTCTAAGGCTTCTGATCATCGATTCAGCCTCGCTGAAAGTAAGTGGTGCAAGACCTGAGGAGACATCTCCAAGAACCTCAACAAATATTCCACCCAGACCACACAAAATAATATGACCGAATCTGGGTTCATATTTAGCCCCGATGAAAATCTCCGTACCTGATAGCATCTGCTGAATCAAAACTTCCTTAACATCACTGATGCCCATCATCCTGTTAAATTCAGCCTCCAGGTGTTTTTCAGACCGGATATTTAGTGTAACACCGCCCACATCAGATTTGTGAACTGGCCCCACAACCTTTAATGCAACAGGATATCCGGTTTTTTTCACCGCTTCAAGCAGCTCTTTTTTTGTGGAAGCGACTTCCTCTTTTACAACAGGAATACTAGCAGCTATCAAAAGCTTCTGAATGACTTCCGGCTCGAGGTATCCCGGTTTGGCATCATCCACAATCTTCCTTATTAATGGCACATCAATATTCTCAAGAAAGATATTTTCCTCTGCCGGAGACGGTGTATTGAATATTCTGGTAAGCGCCCGTCCCAGTACTACTTCATCGGGGAAACTAACATTCCCGAGTGACAGAAAGTGCTCCAATTCCTTCGAGGAACTGGTAACAGATGGAAGGATCGGGTAGAGAGGTTTATTACATTCTCTTATTTTTCTATGTAAAAGATCATAGATCTCATTAATATCATTCAGACCATTATTTCCGAATATTACACTCATACCCTCAATATCCGGGATCTCTTTATCGACGTATTCTATTACCTTATTAAGCTGATCATTTGTTGCTGTGGCTACCAGATCAATAGGGTTATCTGCTGAAGCACCTGGATTCATCATTGAAAGAAGATTCTCATGATGTTCTCCTGCAATTTTTGGAATATTCATTCCGCCTGAAGAAAGTGCGTCTGTGAGCATTACTGCTGGTCCGCCTGCATGAGTAATAATGGCAATGTTTCTCCCTTTCAGTGGTTTATGAAAAAAGACGCAGGCTACAGTTGTAAGTTCTTCTCTTCCTGAGCATCTTACAATTCCGGCTTTCCGGAACAAGGCTTCCACAGCAGAATCGGAGGCTACCATTGCACCCGTATGCGATGATGCTGCCCTGCTCCCTGCTTCAGTAATGCCGGCTTTTATAGCTGCTATCCTGCACCCTTTACTGATAAGTGATGATGCATGATGAAGGAGCTTATCAGGGTTCTGAATGCTTTCTACATAAATCAGCTTGACCGGTGAGCTTTTACCTGGAATATAGGTTTTGTCCCAGTATTCCAGAATGTCTTCAACTCCGGTGTGGGCACTGTTCCCAACCGAAAAAACGCTTGAGAAGTTTAAGCCTTTCGGCATGGCAGATTCAAAAATGAACACTGCAGTAGCGCCTGAACCGGAGACGAAGTCGCATCCCCGATCACTAAGCTTTGGTACAGGAGTCGTGAAAACCCCGCTGTAGGAGGATGTGATAACACCAATACAGTTAGGGCCAATGAGACATGCACCTGCATTACCAATCAATTCTGCTATTTCTTTTTCAATTTTCTTTCCCTCTTCTCCGGCTTCGCTGAAACCTGCAGAAATGATGATGAAAGCTTTTGTATTTTTTTTATTTATCAGCGTCTCAACAGCTGCTTTGCAATATTTCGCCTGGATCAAAATTATGGCAAGGTCCGTGTCCGGAATGTCATTGATATTTCTGAATGATTTTATTCCCTGAACAGAGTCTCTGTTTGGGTTGACCACAAAAAGATCCCCTCGAAAATTGCTTTCAAGAATATTTTTCAGGACTTTTCCGCCAGGTTTGAAAAGGTCATCAGAACCTCCAACAACGACGATGCTTTGTGGATTAATTAGCTGATCATTTATCATAAAAGATGAAAATAAAGGAGGAACAAATAATTCAAACTTACTTTAAAGCAGAAAAGTAAATTATAAACCTGCGAATCTTTTCAAAAAGCCAACATTATTTGCAACGACAAACAGGTATATTTGTGATATATAGCTACTTATAACCACCAAATTATCGATTATTTTTGAAGCAATATAATAAAAAATAACAGGACAAATAAAAATAATAATCAGGGAACTTAAGAAGGTTTTAAACAAGGCGTAGGGTGTAGGGTGTAGGGCATAAGGTATAAGGCATAAGGTATAAACCTTAAGCTTTAGGCCTTATCCCCTTAGTCGTCAAAATCGATCTTCCGGTAGTGAGTCAGTTTGAGTGCCAGTTTCCGGTATGTGCGTTTGTATTGCCTTTCGCCTGAATCACTGCTAATACGGCTGAGTCCGAAATAGGCATAGGAAAGATATTCATTTCCGTAAGGACCAAATGCAGAAACTGCCCTGGCACCTTTATTATACAATATTTCTGCCTGCTGGTTGTTATGGTACTTTTTTTCCTGCAAAATACCATTGAATATCAGGGACTGTGCAATAAAATACTGATTTGCAGACGTTTCTGTTGTTGTTTTAAGAAGTTTTTCTGCATCATCATATTTCTTCAGCAGAAGAAGATTCTTAATATAATCTGCTATATACTGAAGATTATTGGGGTACAACTCATAACGTAACCTGCTGTAATAAACAGCCTTTTCAAAATTGTTCTCATAGCCGAGATAGATAGACGAAAGAAATGAAAAAGATTCTGCCTTGAGTACAATGGATTTGCCGGAGGCAACTTGCATCTCCTTTATTCCAAGCATTTTATCCCCTTTTGGAAAAAGAGCAGCAAGGGGTCTGTAAACCGGATTGAATTCCGGATAAGCTTCTCTGTAGTAGTTGTATAACCCCGTAAAAAAATAAAAATCAGGATAAGTGCCTCTAAACCTGAATGATTTACGGATAAGAGGATAAGTTGACGTAACAAGAGGAAATACCTCAAGAGACATATCATTATCGGAATAGAAAAGAAGCAACAACCCCCTGGCACATAAACTGGTAACTAGGATTTCTGCTTCATCATCAGGTTTATCTGAAGCCTGACATAACTGAATACTTTTTCTCAGGTTATCTTCAAATACTCCACATTCCTTTGAGGATGGAAGCAGAGGGTAATTTTCCCAGTAACCAATCATTCCCCTGAAGAGTATTACCACCGGATGCTCAGGATATAAACTATTTAGCTTTTCATAAACCCCTTTTGCCTCATTGAACCTGAAATTATAAATATAGTCCACTCCCTTTTTAATCAGTTCAAATGAGGCTGTATCCTTAAGAACCTGAGCATTCAGGTCATTATTCTCAATGACAAACAAAAGCCCAATAATAACTAATAATATTCCAGGTCTACTTTTCATAATTAAATCACGACTTTCAGAATCTGAGATCAATGCAAAAATAAGTATTGTAATCAGGTATTTTGATGGAATCAAACCTTATTTTTGCAGGCAGTTCTTACGATGGAAGTTAAATGTCAGTAAAGGATATATTGGATAAAGAAGATTTTTCAAAAGAAAATCTTATCACACTGCTTCAATCGTCCGGAGAAGACAGGTTACTCCTGTTTACCCGATCCGGAAAGATAAAGGCAGATAATATCGGTAATAAAGTCTGGTTCAGGGGTCTCATCGAATTTTCAAATGTCTGCGGGAAAGACTGCCTCTATTGTGGAATCAGAAAAGGAAATAAAAACCTGACAAGATATAATCTTTCTGATGAAGAGATCATTGAGGCGGCAAAATTTGCCTGGAAGAACAGATATGGCTCAATTGCCTTGCAATCAGGTGAACTTGAGAGTCCTGATTTTACTGAACGAGTAGAAAAATTACTCAATAAGATAAAGGAGCTTTCACGTGGTGAGCTCGGAATAACATTGTCGGTAGGTGAACAAAAGCCAGAGGTTTATAAAAGGTGGTTTGATGCAGGTGCTCACCGGTATCTTTTACGGGTTGAGGCTACCAATGAAAAGTTGTATAACAAAATTCATCCTTTAAATTCAAAACATAGCTTCCGGAAGAGAATGGACTGTCTGAAGAGTCTGCAGGATACAGGATACCAGACCGGGACCGGTGTAATGATCGGGTTGCCATATCAGACGCTGGATGACCTCGCAGGTGACCTGCTTTTCATGAAGGATTTTAATATTGATATGTGCGGGATGGGTCCATATATTGAACATGCTGACACACCACTGATTGAAGTTAAAGAGACTCTGCTTCCCCTTCAGGAGAGATTTGACCTGACACTTAAAATGATTGCTATTATAAGGATCATGATGAAGGATATTAATATTGTTGCTGCGACAGCCCTTCAGGCAATCGATCCGATAGGCAGGGAAAAAGCAGTAAAGATCGGTGCAAATATTATTATGCCAAACATTACCCCGGGAAAGTACCGTGATAGTTACAAGCTCTACGATAATAAACCATGCACAGATGATTCAGCAGAAGATTGTCAGAGTTGCCTTGAGGCCAGGGTCAGCCTTGCAGACTGTGATGTAGTTTATGGTGAATGGGGAGATTCGAAACACTATGAAAACAGGCGTCAGGCCTCAGGCTACAGGCTACAGGAAAACCCTGACGCATGAGTCACGATGCCTGTCGCCTTCTAGAAAACCATTGTTCTTACATGAACATTATTCATGCTTTTCAGATCCTTCTCAAGCAGGAGCCTTTGTGAATTATCTCCTTTTAATTCGAGGATTATTAATCCAGCGGCCTGCCCGAAAAATTGTTCATTTACACCCAGACGTGTCCTTATATTACAACCAAAAGAGGTGAGAATTTTCTGTACGGCAAGAACTGTATTCTTATCTCTTTCAACCAGGATACCAAGTATTTCTACATTACCAATTGCAGATTCCTTATTTACAGGTTCTTTTTCAGTTGTGAAGACCATCTCTCTTAATTCAATTCCACCAAGCGTTTGCAATTCCGACTTCAGCTTGTCTGTATCGTTGTTCTTGTCTCTGAGATGAGCGATTATATAAGCCTCCCTGCTGCAGATTTCATCGGTTACTTCATGAAAACCAAGTCTGGTTGTGATTAAATCAGCATGCTTTGAAAGGATCTCCTGTGTTAATCCGGCTTCTTTTATTCTGTCAATGATCTTTATTCCAAGTACTTTTATCATGAGTCAGGGTGTTAAAGGGTTATGGCATAAAGGCGTAAAAGCGTAAAGGCGTAAGGGCATAAGGGTGCAAGGGCGTTGTCTAGATTACCTAAGTCATTAAAAATAAAGGTCTCTCTCTCCTGCTTTAATCTTCTCGATCTTCTCCCTGGTAGTATTCATCACACCTGGTTCGAGGGTAATAAGATTCTTTTCAATGGCCTTCCATCCCTTCTCTGCAAGTTCACCTGAAGCATAATCACATATATATTCAGAAAGAGTGAGTATCGCATTTGGTGTACAGAACCTTTTAATGAATCCAGGTACTGAAAATTCCATGAAGTGTTCGCCTGTTCTTCCCATTCTGTAGCATGATGTACAGAATGATGGCAGGTAATCATTGTTGAGCAGCTCATCGATAACCTCGGCCAGCGATCTTGCATCACTTATCCTGAACTGTTCACGGTTAAGATTCTGGTCTTCATTCTGTGATGCTGAATAAGATCCGAGTTCGATTTTTGTTCCACCGTCGATCTGCGAAACTCCATATTCAATGACTTCCCTACGAACATCAGGAGCTTCCCGGGCAGTCAGAATCAATCCCGTATAAGGTACAGCAAGCCTTAAGATTGCTACCAGCTTACTGAAATCACTGTCAGTAACACTGTATTCCTCTTTCAGGTTAAGCTTTGCGGCATCCTTGATTCTCGGAAATGAAATCGTATGAGGTCCGACATTATAGCATGCTTCAAGGTGATTTGTATGTCTTACCAGGCCCATCACTTCAAAACGCCAGTCGTACAGTCCAAAAAGAGCTCCGATACCAACATCGTCGATCCCGGCTTCCTGAGCTCTGTCAAGTGAGGTCAGACGCCATTCATACTCTTTCTTTTTCCCACCGAGATGGTACCATGTATAAGCCTCAGGATGATAGGTCTCCTGGAAAACCTGGTAAGTTCCGATACCAGCTTCGCCAATTTTTCTGAATCCTTCAATATCGAACGGTGCTGCATTAATGTTTACCCTTCGAATCTCACCATGACCTTTTTTTACACCATAAACTAATCTGACTGTATGTGCAATATATTCTGCGGAATAATCGGGATGTTCACCATATACTAGTATCAACCTTTTCTGTCCATTATCTTCCAATGCCTCAACCTCCAGCGTTAATTCAGTATCTGCAAGGGTTTTCCTGACTGCATCCTTATTTGATGCCCTGAAACCGCAATACTGGCAATTATTGCTGCATTTGTTACCAACATACAGTGGTGCGAACAAAACTATCCTGTTGCCGTAAACTATTTTCTTCAGCTCTTTTGCACCCTGTTTTATCTCCTCCATCAGATCTGTACCTGAAGCATTAATGAGAACAGCAGTCTCTTCAAGTGTCAGGCGGTTTTTAGCAAGTGACTTGGAAATTATTTCTCTTACTCTTGTCTTATCAGCTTTGGTATTGTTAATCAGACGCCACAATTCATCAGGATCAATAAACGCTTTCATTCGTTGATCCGGGATACTAAGTTTTTCAGGTGTAAACCTCATCAATCATCAAATTTTGGTAATCGGCAAAGTTAATAATAATGAAGATAAGAAGTGTCTGAAATGTTCAATAAATGAGGTCTTCTATCTCTTTAATTGCTGACCGGATAATTCCGGAAGTAACGTTCAGATTTGCAGCTGATAATGCAGGATGAACTCTTTTCTGGAAGTAAAGAGTTATTTTAATTCCTGTAAATATTCTTTCCAGATTAAATGGATGCAGTAAAACCTTTATTTCGGTTGTCTTGTCTTTAAATATTACAGCCATTCCCCGCGTTAAATTATAATCAGCTCCAAAGGAGACGGCATAAATACCCTCTGCTGGAAGTAATTTTGTTTCTTCGGTAATTATGATCCTGTAAAACTGAACTGAATCAGGAAGTGAATCCGAATCGAAAAGTTCAACCGTCCCTGTAATAATATAATAGTGGTCAAGATATGCATTTGCCCTCTGTATATACCCATCCTGGATAGCCTGCCGGATAAGTGTCGAGCTTACTGTTTCATGCTGAACTTCCTGTTCCGGGATTTCCTCTGCAATAAAGTTATATTCAGATCCCATTTCAAGAAGCTGATTAAAATCACCGGTCTTATTAAAACCGAAATGATGGTTAAAGCCTGCAACAACTACCCGTGCATGAAGGATATCGACAAGGAATCGTTTGACAAATTCCTGACTCGTTGTTTTTGCAAAATCCCTGGTAAATTCAATAATTATTATATTGTTGAGACCTGCTTTTCTAAGAAGTTCAAGTTTTTCTTCCTGTGAATTGATAAGTCGCAGGCCTTTACCAGCTGTGTCGGGATAAAGTACAAGTCTGGGGTGCGGATGAAAGGTGATAAGAACGGACTCCCCATCATTCTTTTCTGCAAGCATTTTAAGACGGTTCAGTATGGTTTTGTGGCCCAGATGGACCCCATCGAACGAACCGGTTGTAACAACAGGATTGCGGATTATCCTTGCCTCTTTAAAATTCCTGAAAATCCTCATCCGAAAATCAGTGCTAAACTTTGTTCTCTTTTACATAATAAGCGACTTTCTCTATTGATGTTATCATATCATATTCCTCAAGGTAGACGCCGGACGGCACATTGAGTGGCACTGTAGTAAAATTAAGGATACCCTTTATACCATGCCTGACGATTTCCTCTGCCATACTTTTGGCGTAGTCAGCCGGTATGGTCAAAATGGCGATCCTGATATCCATCTCCCGTATCATCTTTTCCATATCCTGTGTATGGAAACATTTGACACCTGATATTACTTTATTAACTTTCTGAGGATCAGTATCGAATGAAGCGATAATATTAAGTTTTGATCTTTTCCCCCTGAAATATCCGGTAACAGCCCTTCCCAGGTTACCAATTCCTATTATTGCCACATTAAGACCTTCATCATAGTCAATTATTCTTCCAATGGTATCGATCAGTTCCCGGATGTCATAACCCTTTCTCAGTACACTTGAATAACCGATAAGCATCAGGTCACGACGAACCTGAACAGCAGTAATATGAAGAAGTCCAGCAAGGTCATGAGAGTAAATATAACTCTTGTTTTCAGCGAGGCACCCCAGAAGTTGCCGTCTGTATTCACTGAGTCTTTCAACAGTTTTACCAGGTAGTTTATTCATATTGATTAAGGTATAATTATTTGTTTTTTAGGAAGTCGTACCGTGAACTTACTCCCTGCATCAGGAGTACTTTCGACCTTAATGGTTCCATTATAAAGCTCAATAACCTTCTTAACTATTGACAATCCGAGGCCACTTCCGGTGATATTCTTTGTCTTTTCATTCTTAATCCTGACAAATTCTGTGAAGAGGTTATCTATATCATCCGGCTGAATACCAATACCTGAATCTGTAAAAATAATAATAGCCTCAGTGTCGGAGGTGTCAATTGTAATTTCAGCTTTTCCACCAAATCTGTTATATTTTACTGCATTGGAGAGAAGGTTGTTGAAAACAATTTCCATATCTCCGGGGTCAGCAACAATTACAACTTCAGATCTGATATCAAGAGTTATATTCACATCCATCTGGATTGCATATGGCTGAACAGTAACAATAGCATTTGAAGCTGTTTGTGCCAGATCAACATCCTGCATCTTGTCTTCTTTTCTTTCAAGACGTATTTTTGTAAAATCCAGAAGATCCATTATCAGGTTGCGCATTCCCTGAATTCTCTGAAGAGATCTGTCGATCGGAACAGCATAATCATCAATCTTATCTCCAGCCTGCTTTTCCTGCATCATCCTCAGGTATCCCTCAAGGGCATTAAGAGGAGCCTTTAATTCATGAGAGAGTACAGACAAAAACTGGTATCTTATCTTTTTTCCATCCTGCTTCAGTTTTCTTGTAATCCTTTTCAGATACTGTTGCTTGGTGATATTTTCGATACTCGATTTGAGCTCCTGTGGTGTAAAAGGTTTTGGGATAAAATCAGTCGCTCCATCCCTGGTGGCTCTGATAGCGACATCGAGAGAAGCATAAGAAGTAATCATTGCAACCACAATGTCATAGTTCTTTTTTCTTATATAATCGAGGACTTCAACACCCTGCATACCAGGAAGCTTATTATCCAATAATATAATATCAGGCATATCCTTCTCCAGCATTTCAATCCCCTCCTCACCGGATGAAGCTTCTGATACTTCATATGTATAATCCTCATCCATAAATGGATAGGTAACATGAAAGTTATTCAGTATCCTTGAGACGCCTGATCTGATCCCGGGTTCATCATCAATTACCAATACCTTTAAAACAGCCATATCAAAGTTTTAAAAGTTTCATTACCTCCTGGTCAAGCTGTTCTGCTCTTATCCCTTTTTCAAGGTACCTGTCAGCCCTTATCCAGTTTCTTTCATGTTCTGAATCCAGACTGAAGGAGAGACCTGTTTCGTGTGAGACTGCAGTTGCAAGAATCACCGGCACATCAGGATATTTTTTCTTTGTCTTGTAGCAAAGTATAAAACCGCTGTCATCATTTTCCATCATCAGATCAAAAATAGCCAGATCGGGTCTGGATTTTGAAATGTACAACTCAGCTTCAGCCTGACTTTCCAATGCGACTGTCTTATAGCCAGACTTTTCAAGATTCTTCACAGTCTGGAACAGATAATCCGGATCATCATCAGCTACCAGAATTGTAAAATTGCTTTTATTCATTACTATGCAAATTTCAAAGATTTCTTTAAATCAAATGATTAATATGATAAATACGAGTTTGTGTTATAAAGTTAACAATATTTCCCCTTCTCCTATTCCTTCCTCCTAGGAAGTATTATCTTAAAACTGGTTCCGGTAGAGCCTTTTGCAGGATCATTATTCGATTCAGCAATGATCTGCCCCTTATGCATCTTAACAATCCCATAGGCAGTTGCCAGGCCAAGTCCTGTTCCATGACCAATTCCTTTGGTGGTAAAGAAAGGCTCGAAAATTTTTGCCCGGTCTTCTTCCCTGATACCGGTACCATTATCTTTAATAGTTACTATAACATCACTCAGAGTATCCTCAAGATTAATATCCACTCTGCCACCTGATGACATTGCATCAATGGCATTTTTTACAAGATTTGTAAGTACCTGCAGCATTTGTTCCAGGTCCAGCATTGCTTCTGCATTAGTTGTATGATCGTTGATATTTACTTTAACTGACTCCGGAATTATCATGCTTTCCAGACTATGATTTACCATCTCCCTGATATTGACAAGCTGGTGATTTACCTGGTTCTTTCTGGCAAAATTAAGCAAGCCTGCTACTATTTTCTTGCATCTTCCAGCCTGTTCTACAATTAGTTTAAGATCTTCTCTTACAGGGTCATCGGATTTTACTTCCTCCAGCAGAATATTACTGTACATTATTACTACTCCAAGCGGATTATTCAATTCATGTGCGATTCCTGCTGAAAGCTGACCCATATGAGCCAGCTTTTCCGACTGCTTAAGTGCCTGCCTCATTGAACTAAGCTTCTCATTCGATAAAGCCAGATCCTTGACAGATTTATGAAGTTTCTCGATTGTGTATGGCAAACACATTTCAATTTCAGCAAGACCCTTCTTAATGGCCAGGGCGTGTTCCACACATGTCTCATATCCGCAGGCCCCGCAATCCAGCTGATCCTTTTTCGATTTCTTACCCATCGAAACCAGGATGTCTTTCAGTTCAGTCTCATCTGGCAGGCTGATCCGTTGATCCTCAGCTCTGAACCTTATGGAAAGGTCGAGTTCTGAATATTCCTTAAGATATCCTGTCCATTCCGGGACATCAAGATTCTCCATTTTCTCCTTGGCATAATCACTTACCAGTATGCGCCTTGAGTATTGTTTTCCGCTCTTGGATAAGCCAGGTCCCATTATGCAACCCTCGCAGCAGAGAAGCTCCATGTGCTGTTTTTTGAACAAACCCTCTTCAAATTCCTTCAACGCACTCTGGAAATCAATTCTCCCTTCAGCGGCAATAATATTTCCAGTGATGGCATCGTCATTTATGTTTGCGGTCTGTAGAAGTCCCCTTGTAACAGGGAAGATAGCACCTCTTCCGCCATATGGGGGATCAAAATATGATAAAGGAGTGTTTTCCGGACTGATATTTTTTGATGAGAACATGTCCCTGAGCTCAACAAAAGTAATTGCTTCATCAATTTCACTGCTCTCCGCTTTCTTGGCCACGCATGGACCAATAAATACTACTTTAATATCCTTTCCGTATTTTTCCCTTATAACCTTACCCATTGCAACCATAGGAGAAACAAGTGGTGCAAGTTTATCCACCAGATCAGGATGATAAAATCTTATATAGTTTACAATTGAAGGGCAATCGGAGGAAATATAATACTCTTTGCTCTCAGAAATAAGGTCCTTGAATTTTTCCGCTACCAGATCAGCTCCGAAAGAAACCTCTGCAACATATTTAAATCCGAGAGCTCTGACCATACCAACCAGTTTCTTATAATCAGGTACATCTGAGAATTCAGCCGGAAAACTTGGAGCAATAATTGCAGCGACCTCAGACTGACTCTCGATCAATCTAAAAACCCTGTCTGTTGTATCAAGGAACACCTTTGCGCCCTGGCTACATACCTTTGTGCAGTTACCACAAGCTATACATCTGCCATCAATAACCTCAGCCTGTCCGCCAACAATTTTGATCGCTTTGGCAGGACATTCCCTCACACAGGTGTAACATGTGCGGCATAGTTCCTTTATTGTATATACAAGCATGGTCTTATAGTCTGGGTGTCTGAGAGTCTTATTGTCTTTCTTCTTTTGCCTTTAAGCCGTTGAGTCGTTGGGCCTTCTGCCTGCAGTATTTCAAAATTTAGAATAATC
>JAHEYW010000053.1 GCA_023251395.1 Bacteroidales bacterium | reverse complement strand
ATTGGCTGGGTAGTTTTTAAACTTATTAATAAAACTATTGGTATGAGAGTGGATCCAAAAGCAGAAATGGAAGGCGTTGATCTCGACGAAATGGGAGTTGAAGGATACGCTGGTATCAAGATGGATAAAAACAGCGAGACTCCTCTCTCAAGATAACACGATGTAATCGGATGATTAAAAGGAGATTTCAGTCAAATGACTATTAAGAGTCAAATTTGGTTAATGTGGTTAATTAGATTAAGTTAGGTTGGTTAGAGAGGGAGGAACTATCCTCCTGTAAAAGATGAGAGATCATCAAAAGAGGGTGCCTTTTTGGGGCACCCTCTTAATTTTCTTTGGTTTCGAAAAGGGCACAATACTATTCTTCTTCTTCCTCCTCGGAGTATGCTTTGATAACTGCATCCTGAACTTCACCAGGAACCTGTGCATACTCAGCAAATTTCATCGTATACATTGCACGTCCACCTGTAACAGAACTTAGAGCAGTGGAATACTTGTTCATCTCTGCAAGAGGTACTTTCGCCTTAATAACTTCAAACCTTTTTTCACTTGACATTCCCAGTACCATTCCTCTGCGTCCCTGAAGGTCACTTATAACATCTCCCATACGATCAGATGGAACCATAATCTCGACGTCATATATTGGCTCAAGGATTTTCGGGCCAGCAATTTTAAACGCCTGGCTGAAAGCATTACGTCCTGCAAGCCTGAATGAAATCTCATTTGAATCAACCGGGTGCATTTTACCATCATATACATATACTCTTATATCACGGGCATATGATCCTGTTAGGGGTCCGACTTCCATTTTCTCCATGATCCCTTTAAGGATAGCCGGCAGGAATCGTGCATCGATAGCACCTCCGACAATACAGTTCACATATATCAGTTTACCACCCCAGTCAAGTTCAATCACATCCTTGCTTCTTACAGAAAGCTTTATCTCTTTACCGTTAATCTTCATCATGTTCGATTCTGTCGAACCTTCCTCAAAAGGTTCAATTATCATATGGACTTCACCGAACTGACCTGCACCACCCGACTGTTTCCTGTGACGGTAGTCGGCCTGGGCTGACTTGGTAATTGTTTCACGGTAGGGGATCTTGGGAAGGTTGTAGTTTGTTGGGATCTTATAAATATTGTCAAGATGCCATTTCATAATATTAAGATGGTATTCACCCTGACCATGTATAATGATCTGCTTAAGTTCCTTAGAATATTCTATAATAATTGTTGGATCTTCAAGATGGATCTTGTTCAGAGCTTCACCAAGTTTTTCATCATCACTTTCACTCTGGGCTTTAATCGCCGTTCTGTATTTTGGTTCCGGGAATTTAACACCCTCATATTTCCAGTCATTACCAGGAACATTAAGTGTATGATTTGTTTTGGTGTTTTTAAGTTTTACAAATGCACCAATATCCCCGACATGCAATTCAGGAACCCTGGTACGGTTCTTTCCCGCACATAAATAGATCTGTGATAATCTTTCCTTGGTACCGTTATTGCTGTTAACGACATCAAGGTTTTCTGTGATCTTTCCAGAATATACTCTGAAATAGTTTATTTCACCAATATGTTCTTCAATCGCTGATTTGAAAACATAAACTGAAGCAGGACCTGCAGGGTTAGGTTTAACTTCAACTCCCTTGCTATTGACTGGCGCAGGCATGTCTGAAATAGATGGTGCGTCATTCACGATAAATTCCATAAGGTCGTCTACACCAATATTGTTTTTAGCCGAGATACAGAATATTGGTAGCATTCCCCTTGTAATAATACCTTTTCGAATACCTTTTTTGATCTCTTCTTCGGATAATGTATCATTTGCAAAGAAAAGCTCCATCAGTGACTCATCACTTTCAGCAGCTTTTTCAACAAGAAGACTATGCAGTTCAGCAGCACGGTCAGCCTGATCAGCAGGAATTTCAAGTACCTCAGCTATGCCTCCTTCTTTCTTGTACTTAAGCATTTTCATTTTAAGTACATCGATCAAAGCATTGAAACCTACACCTTCATTTACAGGATATTGTACAATTACCAGATCAGAGCTCAGTCTCTCTTTCATCATCTCAATCGATTTTTCGAAGTTGGCTTTCTCATGATCCAGTCCGTTTATTACCAGAATCATTGGTTTGTGGACTTTCTCGGCATGCCTGAAATGAATTTCGGTACCTACTTCAACCCCGTTCTGAACATTGATAAGCATTACGGCTGTGTCGGTAGCAAAAAGAGAAGAGACCACTCCACCACTGAAATCATCCAGCCCAGGTGTGTCCAGAATATTAATTTTCTTGTTCTTGAATTCCGTATAAAGAACGGTCGAGTAAATCGAGTTTCCGTTTTCATGCTCAATGGGTCGGTAATCTGAAACAGTGTTTCTGGCATCAATAGACCCTCTTCGTTCTATTATGCCTCCATTGAAGAGCATGGCTTCAGCTAAAGTCGTTTTACCTGAACCCGAGTTACCCAGAAGGGCAATGTTCTTAATCTGGTCGGCCTGGTAGGTTTTCATCTGTAAGTGGTTATTTTATGTTATACATATTTATTATATACCGGGAAAATGAGGTGACAAAAATAATAATTTTTTAAAAACTCATTGAGAAAGATACCTTAATTACAAATTTTTTATTTTCTTTGCAACGGTTTTTTGAAATACAGGAGTACCGGTTTTTCTTTCACTGGTAAGTTTACAAAAGATTTCCTTTGGGAAAAGTCGGGAAGGTACCTGTTTATAACTTACAAATAAACATAATAAAGATATTTTTGAACAGCTGGTGAAATGGCTTTTGATATCTGATGATCAAATGGCTGTCAACCTTTAGAATAAATGTTATAAAAAAAATAGCATACTTGTTTGTAAATTAACAAATAAAAACAATACCTTTGCAAACCATTTTTTTTGAAAAAATTAAATTTAAAAAATTGAATTTATGCCAACAATTCAGCAATTAGTAAGAAAAGGCAGAAAGAAGCTGGTGGATAAAAGTAAAGCTCCAGCTTTGGACTCATGCCCTCAAAGAAGGGGAGTATGTGTACGTGTTTACACTACAACTCCAAAAAAACCTAATTCAGCAATGAGGAAGGTAGCCAGAGTAAGGCTTACAAACCAGAAAGAAGTAAACTCCTATATTCCTGGAGAAGGTCATAACCTTCAGGAGCACTCAATTGTTCTTATCAGAGGCGGCAGGGTAAAAGACCTTCCGGGTGTTCGTTACCATCTTGTCCGCGGTGCTCTTGATACATCAGGTGTTGATGGCCGCACTCAAAGAAGATCAAAATATGGTACTAAAAGACCAAAGAAGTAACTGTTTTAATACTGTAAGATAATGAGAAAATCGAAACCAAAGAAGAGAATTCTGTTACCGGATCCAAAATTCAAAGATCCTTATGTAACCAGGTTTGTGAATAATCTTATGTACAATGGTAAGAAAATCGTTGCTTATCAGATTTTCTACGATTCACTGGATATTATTGGCGATAAACTTAAGAGCGACACAAAATCTCCGCTGGAGATCTTTAAACAGGCACTTGATAATGTTACACCTCAGGTTGAGGTTAAAAGCCGCAGGGTTGGTGGCGCTACCTTTCAGGTACCAATGGAAATACGTCCCGACCGTAAGATCAGCATCAGTATGAAAAACCTGATCTCATTTGCACGCAAAAGAACCGGTCATTCAATGGCCGACAAACTTGCATCTGAGGTAATGGCTGCATATAACCAGGAAGGTGGAGCATTTAAGAAAAAAGAGGATACTCACAGAATGGCTGAAGCCAACAAAGCTTTTGCTCATTTCCGGTTTTAATATAAAGAGGGCAGCTAAGTAATGGATAAAAACCTGAAATATACCAGAAACATCGGAATCATGGCCCACATTGATGCCGGTAAGACCACTACAACAGAGCGTATTCTGTTCTATACTGGTCGTACCCATCGGATGGGAGAGGTACATGATGGCAATGCCCAGATGGACTGGATGGTTCAGGAGCAGGAAAGAGGTATTACAATTACATCTGCTGCTACAACTGCATATTGGAAATATCAGAATCAGGAGTATAAGATTAATATTATTGATACTCCCGGGCATGTTGACTTTACTGTTGAGGTTGAGAGATCGCTGAGGATTCTCGATGGTGCTGTTGCAGTATTCTGTGCTGTTGGCGGTGTTGAACCTCAGTCTGAAACAGTATGGAGACAGGCAAATAAATATAATGTACCAAGGATAGCCTTTATTAATAAGATGGACCGTGCAGGTGCAGATTTCTTTAATGTTGTTCAGCAGATTAAGGAAAAGCTTGGCGCAGTACCCGTTCCAATCCAGATACCAATCGGCGCAGAAGAATCATTTGCTGGTGTCGTTGATCTGATTGAAATGAAAGCTATTGTGTGGTATGATGATACTACACCAGGTTCAAGGTTTGAAATCGAGGCAATTCCTGAATCACTTAAGGCTGAAGCTGAAGAGTGGAGAGGAAAGCTTATTGACTCAATTGCTGAAGTTGATGATACTCTTCTTGAAAGATATATCGAGGATCATGAATCAATTACATGTGATGAGGTTCGAACAGCTTTGAGAAAAGTTACGGTTTCAGGACTGGCAATTCCTGTTATATGCGGTGCAGCATTCAAAAATAAAGGAGTACAGCTTCTTCTTGATTCAGTCACGGCATTTTTACCATCGCCTGTCGATAAAGGAGCAGTTGTGGGTATTGACCCGAGAAATGACGAGGAGGTTACACGTCAGCCCGATGATGATGAGCCAATGGCAGCATTAGCTTTCAAAATTGCTACAGATCCTTTTGTTGGGCGCCTGGTATTCCTCAGAGTTTATTCTGGAGTCCTTAATGCTGGTGATACAGTCCTTAATACCCGTACCGGAAAAAGGGACAGGGTGAACAGGTTATTCCAGATGCATGCAAATAAACAGATACCGCAGGATAAGATCTCTGCAGGTGACATCTGTGCAGGAGTCGGATTCAAGGATCTTAAAACAGGAGATACAATTTGTGCAATACATAAACCTATCACTCTGGAATCAATGGATTTTCCTGATCCGGTAATAGGTATAGCAGTTGAGCCAAAAACGCAGGCCGACGTTGATAAACTTTCAATGGCACTTGGCAAACTGGCAGAGGAAGATCCGACATTCCAGGTCAAGATTGATCCCGACAGCGGTCAGACTATAATTAACGGTATGGGTGAGCTACACCTCGAAATACTTGTTGACAGGCTGAGAAGGGAATTCAAGGTTGAATGCAATCAGGGTGCACCCCAGGTCGCCTATAAGGAAGCTATTACATTGTCGACAGAACATCGTGAAGTGTTCAAGAAACAGACTGGTGGCAGGGGAAAATTCGCAGATATTATTTTCGAGATTATGCCGGCTGACGAAGGTGTCAGAGGCCTTCAGTTCATAAATGAAGTCAAGGGAGGAAATATACCCAGGGAATATATTCCATCTGTTGAAAAAGGATTCCGTGAAGCGATGCTGAACGGACCACTTGCAGGCTTTCCGCTTGACAGTTTAAAGATTGTTCTTAAAGACGG
The DNA here is from genome assembly GCA_023251395.1 of Bacteroidales bacterium. Taxonomy (GTDB): domain Bacteria; phylum Bacteroidota; class Bacteroidia; order Bacteroidales; family VadinHA17; genus LD21. The sequence goes on along the minus strand of JAHEYW010000053.1, from coordinate 10,509 downwards.
TTCGTACCATCCGGTCGATTCCGATGCTCTTTCGTTTGAGATCGCTGCCAAACAGGCTTTCAGGCATGCCGCTGCTAAATGCAACCCGGTACTGCTCGAACCTATCATGGCAACAGAAGTTGTAACACCCGAGGAATATGTTGGTGATGTTATAGGCGATTTCAACAGGAGAAGAGGAAAAGTGGAAGGAATGGAATCGAAAGCAGGTTCAAGGGTTATTAAAGCAAAAGTACCGCTGGCAGAAAAATTCGGTTACGTTACTGTACTTAGAACCCTTACCTCAGGAAGAGCGACCTCCACAATGGAGTTCTCACATTTCGAACAGGTGCCTGCAGCTATAGCAAACAAGATTGTAGAAACTACAAAAGGTAAAATTCTTCAAAAATGAGTCAGAAAATCAGAATCAAACTGAAATCTTACGATCATAATCTCGTGGATAAATCCGCTGAGAAGATCGTAAAGACAGTGAAATCTACTGGTGCAGTGGTGAGTGGCCCGATTCCACTTCCGACACACAAAAAGATTTATACGGTTCTTCGTTCAACTTTTGTGAACAAGAAATCGAGAGAGCAGTTTCAGCTCTCATCCTACAAAAGGCTGCTTGATATTTACAGTTCAACTCCAAAAACCATCGATGCATTGATGAAACTTGAACTGCCGAGCGGTGTAGAAGTTGAAATTAAAGTGTGAAACCGGTAAAGAATTAAACAATGCAGGGATTAATAGGAAAAAAAGTAGGAATGACATCCGTTTTCGATGAGAACGGGAAGAACATTCCATGTACTGTTCTTCAGGCCGGGCCTTGTGTGGTAACACAGATCAAAACAGTTGATAAGGATGGCTATTTTGCAGTGCAGTTAGCATTCGATGATAAGAAGGAGAAGCATACTACAAAAGCTGAAATGGGACATTTCCAGAAAGCAAGTACAACTCCAAAAAGGAAACTTGTTGAATTCACTGGTTTTGCTGAAGATCAGGTAAAAATAGGTGAAGTTATCACAGCCGAACTTTTCAGACCCGACACATGGGTTGATGTTAGAGGCTGGAGCAAAGGAAAAGGATTCCAGGGTGTTGTAAAACGTCATGGTTTCAGCGGTGTCGGCGGCCAAACTCACGGCCAGCATAACAGAGGAAGAGCTCCCGGTTCACTTGGTGCATCTTCTTTCCCGTCAAGAGTGCTTCCCGGTATGAGAATGGGAGGCCGTATGGGTAATGTTAAAGTTATGGCAAGCGATATGAGAGTTGTCAGACTTATGGCTGAAGAGAATATATTAATAGTAAAAGGATCTGTACCTGGTCCTAAAGGTGGTTACGTAATAATAACAAAGTAATGGAATTAGCAGTTCTTAATATCCAGGGTAAAGAAACCGGAAGAAAAGTCAATCTTGACGATTCAATTTTCGGTATAGAGCCTAATGATCATGCCATATACCTCGATTCAAAACAGTTTCTGGCAAATGGCAGACAGGGCACAGCAAAATCTCAACACCGTGGTGAGATATCAGGAAGTACCAGAAAGCTGAAAAGACAAAAAGGAACAGGTACTGCCCGTGCAGGAAGCATCAAGAACCCCCTCTTCCGTGGCGGAGGTCGTATTTTTGGTCCTGAACCCAGATTCTATGGATTCAAACTGAATAAGAAGGTTAAACAACTTGCAAGGAAATCAGCCCTTTCATATAAGGCTTCGTCCAATAATATTATTGTACTGGAAGACTTCTCATTTGAGGCTCCAAAAACCAGGGAATTCGTGAAACTTGGGGATAACCTTAATATTACGAATAAAAAATCGCTGTTTGTTTTAGGAGAACAAAATAAAAATATATATTTGTCGTCTCGTAATTTGCAAGGAGTAGAAGTTGTAACTGCAAATGAATTAAGCACTTACAAGATAATGAAAGCCTCTACTCTTATACTTGCAGAAAGCGTGGTTGACGTTTTGCAGGCTAATTTTGAAAACTAGAAAAAACTGAGTGATGGATATTTTACTTAAGCCGATAGTAACGGAAAAAATGACAGCCCAGGGCGATAAATTCAATCGCTATGGCTTCTTCGTTGCTAAAAACGCAAATAAACTCCAGATAAAGAAAGCTGTGGAAGAACTGTACGGAGTTACAGTAGATTCAGTCAATACACTTAGATATGGAGGTAAAGTGAAGACCCGTTATACCAAATCAGGTGTTATGACCGGTAAAACAACAGCAACAAAAAAAGCAATAGTTACTCTTGCAGAAGGAAATGCAATAGACTTCTATAGCAATATTTAATTAATGATATGGCAGTAAGAAAGATCAAACCTGTAACACCAGGACAGAGACAGAAGATCATCAGCGCTTTTGATAGCATTACAAGCGCTGTGCCGGAGAAATCCTTGCTCAGACCGCTGAGAAAATCAGGAGGAAGGAATGGTAACGGCAAAAGGACTATGAGATACATCGGTGGCGGTCATAAGCAGATGTACAGGGTTGTGGATTTCCATAGAGATAAAGATGGAGTACCCGCAACAGTTAAAACAATCGAATATGATCCTAACCGTTCATCAAGGATCGCAATGGTTGTATATGCAGATGGAGAAAAGCGATATATTATTGCACCTGCCGGACTTGAAGTAGGTCATAAAATATTGTCTGGAAAAGATGTAGCTCCGGAAATTGGTAACACACTGTTTCTTAGCGACCTTCCAATGGGTACAATAGTTCATAATATTGAACTTAAACCTGGTAAAGGTGCTGCTATGGCCAGAAGTGCGGGTGCTTATGCACAGCTTATTGCAAGGGAAGGTAAATATGCAACTGTAAAGCTGCCTTCAGGTGAAACAAGGCTTGTTCTTACAACTTGCCGTGCTACTGTCGGAACTGTATCTAATGGTGATCATAACCTTGAGATCTCAGGTAAAGCAGGCCGTTCACGCTGGCAGGGAAGACGCCCGAGAGTAAGAGGTGTTGCAATGAACCCGGTCGATCATCCAATGGGTGGCGGTGAAGGTAGAGCATCAGGAGGTCATCCAAGATCACGTAAAGGTGTTCCTGCAAAAGGATATAAAACCAGAGATACCAAAAAATACTCTGCAAAATTTATTATTGAAAGAAGGAAGAAATAACTGATATAAGATGAGTAGATCAATTAAAAAAGGCCCATTCATTGAATTTAAACTCGAGAAGAGGGTATTGGGCATGAACGAGAGCACTAAAAAAACAGTACTCAAGACTTGGTCAAGAAGATCAGTGATATCACCCGACTTTGTCGGACATACTATTGCAGTTCATAACGGGAACAAATTCATCCCCGTTTACATTACCGAGAATATGGTAGGTCATAAATTAGGCGAATTTGCACCTACCCGTACATTCAGAGGTCATGCGGGCAATAAATAGTAATGTAAACCTTTGAAAATTATCAGAAATGGGTGCAAGAAAAAGAAATACAGCTGAACAAAGGAAAGAAGCCGCAAAAACAAACTACCAGGCTGTCCTTAAAAATTGTCCGACATCTCCTCGTAAGATGAGACTTGTTACGGACCTTATCAGCGGAATGGATGTAAACAGGGCGCTTGATGTACTTAAATTCAGTCATCAGGAAGCTTCACGTAAAGTTGAAAAACTTCTTTTATCAGCCATTGCAAACTGGCAGGCTAAAAATGAAGGAGTTCGTGTTGAGGATGGTAATCTGTTTGTTAAGATAGTTCATGTTGATAGTGGACGAGTTCTTAAGAGGTTACAAACCGCCCCGCAGGGAAGAGCGTACAGAATCAAGAAAAGATCCAACCACGTTACCCTGGTTATCGACAGCAAGAAGGCAGAAGTAGAAAACAGTTCAAATTAGAATAGATGGGACAAAAAGTAAATCCGATTAGTAACAGATTAGGAATAATCAAGGGCTGGGATTCAAACTGGTACGGTGGAAAAGACTTTTCCGGTAAACTGGTTGAGGATTCCAAGATCAGGGAATATCTTAATGCCAGGCTTGCCAAAGCCAGTCTTTCAAAAATAATAATTGAAAGAACCCTGAAGCTAATAACAGTAACTGTTAATACTGCCCGTCCTGGTATAATTATCGGTAAAGGCGGCCAGGAAGTTGATAAACTGAAAGAAGAATTAAAGAAGATAACCAAGAAAGAGGTCCAGATTAACATCTTTGAAGTTAAAAGACCAGAGCTTGATGCATTCATCGTTGCTACCAATGTCGCGCGTCAGCTTGAAGGAAAAATATCCTACAGGCGTGCAATTAAAATGGCAATTGCTTCGACCATGAGAATGGGAGCAGAAGGTATCAAAATCATGATTTCAGGCCGTCTTGGTGGTGCCGAAATGGCAAGAAGTGAATCATACAAGGAAGGTCGTATTCCTCTCCATACACTGCGTGCTGACATTGACTATGCACTTGCAGAGGCACATACAAAAGTAGGTTTGCTTGGAGTAAAAGTATGGATATGCAATGGCGAAGTATACGGTAAGAGAGACCTTAGCCCGAATATCGCAGCAAGAAATGCCAAAAATAAAGGGCTTAAAAGAAAAGCAAAGAAATAAGTCTCCGATTAAAATAACAATATAACATATTTGAGCGATGTTACAACCGAAAAAGACCAAATTCAGGAGAGCACAGAAGGGTAAGATGAAAGGAAATGCACAAAGGGGCAACCAGCTGGCATTCGGTTCATTTGGAATCAAGTCCCTCGAGTCTATCTGGATTACAGGACGTCAGATAGAAGCAGCCCGTCAGGCCGTGACACGTCATATGAAACGTGAAGGTCAGCTCTGGATACGTGTTTTCCCTGATAAACCTATTACCAAGAAACCTGCAGAGGTACGTATGGGTAAAGGGAAAGGATCACCTGAAGGTTTTGTTGTTCCGGTAACCCCGGGAAGAATAATCCTTGAAGCAGAAGGTGTTCCATATGAAGTTGCAAAAGAGGCACTTCGTCTGGGAGCACAGAAACTTCCTATTAAGACCAAATTTATTGTAAGACGCGATTACGTTCAGGAATAATTTAAAGAAATATGAAAATTTCAGAAATAAGGGAATTAAGTACCCCAGATCTTCTCGAACGCATTGATACAGAGAAGTCCATGATAGTGAGGTTGAAACTGAATCACGCAATCTCGCCGCTTGATAATCCCCAGAAGATTAAAGTAGCAAGACGTACAATCGCCAGATTGAATACGGAATTACGCAAAAGAGAATTAGAAAAGAAATCTAATAGCTAATATCAGCAATGGAAAGAAATTTCAGAAAAGAACGAATCGGTATTGTTGTCAGTAATAAAATGGACAAATCTATCGTAGTAGCTGTAAAAAGAAAGGTAAAACACCCTATTTACGGTAAGTTTATAAACAGGACCAAAAAGCTGATGGCCCATGATGAAGAAAATTCATGCAACATTGGTGATACAGTTCGCATATCAGAGACCAGGCCTCTGAGCAAAAGCAAGACCTGGAGATTAATAGAAATAATCGAAAGAGCTAAGTAATCATGATACAGCAGGAAAGCAGATTAACGGTAGCCGATAACTCAGGAGCAAAGGAAGTTCTTTGCATCAGGGTTCTGGGCGGTAGCAAAAAAAGATATGCTACTGTTGGCGATAAGATTGTTGTGAGTGTTAAAAGTGCACTTCCTTCAGGAGAAGCTAAAAAAGGAACTGTGAGCAAAGCAGTTGTTGTAAGAACAAAGAAAGAAATCCGCAGAGCTGATGGTTCATACATCAGGTTTGATGACAATGCTGTTGTTCTTCTTAATAACGTTGATGAGGTTCGCGGAACCCGTATTTTCGGGCCAGTAGCCAGGGAACTTCGTGATAAGTATATGAAGATCGTATCACTGGCACCCGAAGTATTATAATTTTCTAATCAGAATACGATGCAGAAGAAATTACATATAAAGAAAGGCGACACAGTTATAGTTATAACAGGTGAATCCAAAGGACAAAAAGGCCGTGTCCTTGAGGTAAACAGGGATAAGAATAAAGCTATTGTTGAAGGGGTAAATCTGGTATCAAAACATACCAAACCAAATGCAAAAGCACCACAGGGCGGAATAATCAAAAAGGAAGCTCCTGTTCATCTCTCAAATCTGATGCTGGTTGATCCCACAACAGGTAAACCTACAAGGATTGGACGGAAACTTAATGAAAGTGAAAAATTAATACGTTATTCAAAAAAATCAGGAGAGGAGATTAAGTAATGTATAGGTCTGCTTTAGAAAAAAAGTATAAAGACGAAATCGTCCCTGCAATGATGAAGGAGTTCAGTTACTCCACAGTTATGCAGGTCCCCCGGTTGGAAAAGATAGTTATCAACCAAGGGGTGGGTCAGGCTATTGCTGATAAGAAACTTCTGGAATTCGGGTTAAAGGAAATAACTGATATCGCCGGCCAGAAAGCAGTTCAGACTTATTCAAAGAAGGATATTTCTAACTTCAAGTTAAGAAAAAGCATGCCTATTGGTATTATGGTTACCCTTCGCAAAGAGAGGATGTATGAATTCCTTGAAAGACTTATTTCAGTTGCACTTCCACGTATTCGCGACTTTAAAGGTATAAATGCAAAACTTGACGGAAGAGGTAATTATACACTTGGAATAACAGAACAGATTATTTTCCCTGAGATTGACCTTGATAAGATTGCAAAGATCATGGGTCTTCAGATAACTTTTGTTACAACGGCTGATAGCGATGAAGAAGCATTAGCCCTTCTTAAGAATTTTGGTTTACCATTTAAAAATACAAAAAACTAACAATATGGCTAAAGAATCAATGAAAGCCCGTGAAGTTAAGCGTGCTAAAATGGTACAGAAATATGCCGCTAAAAGAGCACAGTTGAAAGCTGATGGCGATTATGTAGGGCTGAGCCGGATTCCAAGAAACTCTAATCCAAACAGACTCAGGAACCGTTGTAAACTTACCGGAAGGTCAAGAGGATATATGAGACAGTTCGGAGTCAGCAGAATTACTTTCAGGGAAATGGCTTCAACCGGATTAATACCGGGAGTTAAAAAAGCCAGCTGGTAATAAAAAGAATAAGTATAAACAAGATTAATTAATAGACAGAGATGACTGATCCAATTGCAGATTTACTGACCAGAATCAGGAATGCCATCATGGCAGGTCATAAGGTTGTTGAAGCACCAGCATCCAATCTTAAGAAAGAAGTTGCCAGAATCCTTTTCGAAAAAGGATATATCCTGGGTTACAAAGTTGTTGAAGGAGAAGGTGTTCAGGCTACACTTAAAATTGCACTGAAATATAACCCTAAAAGCAAAAAGTCGGCTATCAAATCGATTCAGAGAGTCAGCCGTCCGGGTCTCCGTAAGTATGTTGGCGCTGAAGAAATGCCAAGAGTTCTTAACGGCCTGGGTGTTGCAATCCTTTCGACATCAAGAGGTTTGATGACCGATAAGGAAGCCAGAAAAGAAAATATTGGCGGTGAAGTATTGTGTTACGTTTACTAATAGGAGGAAAGCTTAATGTCACGAATTGGAAATTTACCTGTAAACCTGCCCAAAGGCGTCGCTGTAACAATCAGTGATTCCAATGAGGTAAGCGTGAAAGGACCACTGGGTCAGCTTACCCAGGTGGTTGATAAAGACATGAAGGTGGAAGTTGTCGATAACCAGGTTGTAATATCAAGACCGACTGATTCCAAAAGCCATAAGTCAATGCACGGACTTTACCGCGCACTTCTGGCAAATATGGTTGAAGGCGTGTCGAAAGGTTACAAAAAGGAACTCGAACTCGTAGGGGTTGGTTACCGTGCAGAAGCAAAGGGACAGAACCTTGAGCTCAGCCTTGGATATTCACATGATATAGTTCTTCAGCTTCCAAATGAAGTTAAGGTTGAAACAAAAACCGAAAGAAGGAGCAACCCGATCATCACACTTACTTGTATCGATAAACAACTTATCGGTCATGTAGCAGCAAAGATAAGATCGCTGCGTCCACCTGAACCATACAAAGGAAAAGGTATTAAGTTTGTTGGCGAACAGCTCAGAAGGAAGGCTGGGAAATCAGCCAGTGTTTAATCTGATAATAGTTTAAGAAAATGGCCTTAACAACAATTGAAAGAAGAACCAGGATCCGTATGAGGATCCGGAAAAAAATAAGTGGTACTGCAGAAAAACCAAGACTTGCAGTATTCCGCAGTAATACACAGATTTACGTTCAGGTTATTGATGACCTCAACGGTGTCACCCTTTTATCAGCTAGTTCTAAAGAAAAGGAGATTGCATCCAAAAAAGGTGTAAAGAAAATAGAACAGGCTAAATTTGTAGGTAAGCTTCTTGCCGAAAAATGTAAAGAAAAAGGAATTCAGTCTGTCACATTCGACAGAGCTGGTTATAAATATCATGGTAGAGTAAAATCATTAGCTGATGCTGCCCGTGAAGGCGGACTTAAATTCTAAAGAATCATGGCAAACGGTATAAGAAAAGTAAAAACCAGCGATCTCGAGCTTAAAGACAGACTGGTCAGTATCCAGAGGGTTACCAAAGTTACAAAGGGAGGACGTACCTTCAGTTTTTCAGCAATTGTTGTTGTTGGTAACGAAGATGGTATTGTAGGACATGGTCTTGGAAAAGCCAGTGAGGTTACTACCGCAATCGCAAAAGGCATTGAAGATGCAAAGAAAAATCTCATAAAGGTTCCAGTAATTAAAGGTACTATACCTCACGAACAACTTGCCAAATTTGGTGGAGCTTTTGTATTCATCAAACCTGCTTCGGATGGTACCGGCGTAAAGGCTGGTGGTGCAATGCGTGCTGTTCTCGAAAGTGTCGGAATTAAGAATGTGCTTGCAAAATCAAAGGGTTCTTCAAACCCTCATAACCTTGTTAAAGCTACATTTGCAGCTCTTCTCGAACTTCGCGATCCTTATTCAATTGCTGAGAACAGAAGTGTTTCTATGGAAAAAGTTTTTAACGGCTAGAAATTCAGAACAAAATGGCAAAAATCCGCATAACTCAAATTAAAAGCAAGAACGGTCAGCCTGAAAGGCAGAAAAGGACTCTCGAAGCTTTAGGCATCCACAAAATGCACCACAGTGCTGAACATGAAGCTACTCCGGCAATTCTCGGAATGGTTCAAAAAGTGAAACACCTGGTTAAAGTAGAAGAAATTTAAGGTATTAACGTATTAGACAAGAATATTATGGATCTCAGTAACTTAAAACCTGCCAAAGGTTCAGTTAAAAGTAACAAGCGCCTGGGCCGCGGACAAGGTTCCGGTAAAGGTGGAACATCCACCAGAGGACACAAAGGTGCAAAATCCAGATCAGGTTATTCAAAAAAGATCGGTTTTGAAGGAGGCCAGATGCCACTTCAGAGACGTGTTCCGAAATACGGATTTAAGAATATTAACAGAGTAGAATATAAAGCTATCAATATAAGTACATTACAGGCACTGTCTGAAAAACTTAAAGTTGATAAAATTGATTTCCAGACCCTTGTTACTGCAGGCCTGGTTTCAAAAAATGCAATGGTCAAGATCCTGGGTAACGGACTCCTTGAAAAAACTCTTGAAGTGCATGCTCACGCGTTCAGTAAATCAGCAGTTGCTGCAATTGAAGCTAAAAAAGGAACAGTTGTAATTCTATAAGTAAATGAGACTGATTCAGACTATAAAGAACATTTTTAAGATTGAAGATCTGCGAGCCAGGTTGCTTTATACTTTCGGTATAATCCTCCTTTACAGACTCGGAAAATATGTTACACTGCCCGGAATTGATCCTGCACAGCTGGCAGGACTGAAGAACCAGACAGCTTCAGGTATAATGGGTCTTCTTGATATGTTCTCAGGAGGTGCATTTTCTCAGGCTTCGATTTTCGCACTTGGGATAATGCCATATATTTCAGCTTCCATCGTTGTTCAGCTGCTTGGTATAGTATTCCCTTATTTCCAGAAACTTCAGAAAGAGGGTGAAAGCGGCAGGCGAAAAATGAATCAGTACACCAGGTACCTTACTGTACTTGTTCTTATACTACAGGCACCTACATACCTTGTGAACCTTCATGCACAGCTTCCTGCATCCGCATTCATTATTCCGGGAACATTCTTTACAATATCTTCCGTAATCATTTTGACTGCAGGTACGATCTTTGTAATGTGGCTCGGCGAGAAAATTACAGATAAAGGAATTGGCAACGGTATCTCTCTTATTATTATGGTTGGTATTATCGCAAGGATGCCTGCCAACTTCATATTTGAAACCGGTGCAAGAATGAACGGAGCAGGTGGTCTTATAATGCTTCTTGTTGAGCTTATCTTCCTGTTTGTGGTGATCCTCGGAGTCATCCTGCTTGTTCAGGGAACAAGACGTGTTCCTGTACAGTATGCAAGAAGGATAGTCGGTAACAAACAGTACGGAGGAGTTCGTCAGTATATTCCTTTAAAAGTGAATGCTGCAGGGGTTATGCCAATCATCTTTGCTCAGGCAATCATGATGCTTCCTATCATTATAGCAGGTTATTCAAAAACCGGTTCATCATTTATGATCGCATTTTCAAATATGTACGGTTTCTGGTATAA
>JAHEYW010000245.1 GCA_023251395.1 Bacteroidales bacterium | reverse complement strand
AGATTAGCAGCTCTTTTCATTCTGATTCTTTTCTTATAATTGAGCTAATTTCAATGGATCCCACTTTTTCCCCTGACGCTTCGGTCAGGGTCTTCACTTCGTTTCGACTTTTTACTTTTGTCTTTTTACTTTTGTCTTTTTACTTTTATCATTTGTCTTTCATTTCAACGGATCCTCAATCATCTGCAGCATATCAAACCATGCAACTCCTTTACCTGGCATATCAAGTATAATATTCGTTTTGAACCTTTTGGTTGTGTCATCCGGAATTGCAAATGTTGTAAAATATTGCTTCCAGTCAGCTTCCGGAATGAATGTTGCTTTGCCGAAGTTACCCAGTGATATTTCCACAATCTGGCTGTTATCCGAAATAATTTTTGTTCCAGGTCTGATCAGGTTATTTATACCTGAAAATTTCTGTTCATCTTCCCTCTTTGACCAGAGAGAGATGATGTATGATTTACCAGCTTCTACTATGACAGGGAAAAATTTCAGTGATACACCGCAGCTATCCTCCGGAGTAATAATCCTTATCGAATGGTTACCTTCCAGATGTTCCCTGGTATCTGTAAAATACGTGGCACCCTTGTCGATTCCCGGTTTAACATAACAATTGGAAGGTACACCAGCACTTGTAATATCCTCGAATCCAGGGTCTTTAACCTGGTTGCCTGACCATTTACGATTGTTCTCATCAGGTATTTTGATATCGATAAGATAGGCCTGTGTTCCGAATGCTGGAAGCGGATCTGTAAGAATGCCATTGGTAATAGTTACGATTCTGTTCTCAAAAACTACCCTGGCCCTTGTCGTACTTAAACCGTTTATTCTTATTGTGGTTGTAACAGGTTCATTTGCTTTGTTTGCAGTAAGTATGAGTAATTGTCCGTTATGAAATCTGCTTGTGGCAACAATATTCCTTGAAAATGATTCAGCAATATTTGCTGGTTCATCTGATAAGAGCCAGGGTGTCAGCTCAGCTATTTCAACAGCCATTCTTCCACATTCATTCCAGGCCGGAACTGACTTTGGAAATGCATTTGGTCCCTGCCTGACAAAATACTGGATTCCTGTAGCACCATTAATGATTGACTGGTATGTCATTGACCTTATTTCCTGCAGAGAAGGTTCTCTTTCCCACAGCTCACCTCCACCAAAAGCCTGAGGAACCATCCACACTGGTTTTTCTTTTTGAAATTCCTTAGAAAGTTTCCCTGCAACATCACCAACCATCGATATGTTTAAGTCAGGAACAGGGTAGGGGTCAGCCATGACAATATCCACAGCATTTGAAAATTTCCTGGAGGAAAGAAATGGTGCCATGAAAACGATGGAAACCGGGTGCCAGGGATCTATCGATTTTACAACATTGTAAATCTCTTCCAGAGCTTCCTGACTAACATTATTTCCTGTTGGCTCATCTGCTATATACCAGGCCAGGAGTGCAGGATGATCCATAAATGTCTTTATTTCCGCTATCAGAAGTTCTCTTTTCCTGGTATCAGAAAGACCTTCAATTTTTGATCCTACACCACCACCTCCTGACACTGATAAGAGGTTATAATGGACTTTCATTCCCAGCTGAGCGCATCTGTCCATATAAGCTTTTCTTTCCGGCAATGATTCAGGAGTGATTTTCTGATATGGGGAGATCATATTGAATCCCTTAACAGCTTCTTCTTCAGGCAGAGCAGGATTAACAGGTGAATAACAATAAAAGCCGAACGGAAAGAATTGCCTTCTGTTTACAATGATTCCTCCTGTGAGCCTGTCAGTTTTTACTTCATTTGTTTTGGGTTCAAGCCTGACAAGAGTGCAACTTGCAGTATATTTTCTGTTCAATTCTGAAAAGTTCTCAGAAGCTGGAGTAATCATGGCATCCATCCTCGTAGTTGCGCTAATTTTATCGAAACTTACCGGGATTCTGGCAATACCGTTTACTGCTTTTCCCTGCCATTCAAGGGACATTCCATCTGAACTGGTGAGTTTAACTGAAAAAGCTCTACCCGACATGGTTTCAGGAATCTGTAAAAGCAGCTCACCATTTTTTTCATATGAATAGAAGCTTAATCTCGGGGTCAGATTAAAGATTTCTTTATCAGGTAAATAGCTAAACGATTTTGTGCTGATTAAGAAAAGGATAAAGACGATCAGTGTTGCTTTAATCTTCATTTTCGGGTAAGAAAATCTGATCCTAAATGTAATGACTTTTCCAGACAGTTTTATTTACTTAACTTTATTGGATGCGATATTAATAGAGTCTGTGATGAAAAAAATACTTTCTACTATTCTTATTCCTGTGTTTTTTATCTCATGCAATAATAATGATAATAAGCAGGTACAACAGAAGGAAAAGGTACAATTGGAGCAACACATAATTAATAATGGAAATGTTGATTTCCACTCCTGGTTTTCCGATAAAACTATGAGGCTTGATTATTTTCATTCAGGTACGTGCAGGGAGGAACATTTTGCCGTAGATCAGATTGTTTCTGATGGTATCTGGAGCGGTAGTAAACAGAGCCTGCTCGATAATCTGAACCTTGGCCTTTATTTCTATGAAGTTTGTGACAAGGTATCCGGAGTGCTTTTATATTCACGCGGATTTTGCAGCGTTTTCGGCGAATGGCAGACAACTTCTGATGCAGCTGTGTCATGGGGAACTTTCAGTGAATCGATCAGGTTTCCATGGCCAAAGAAGCCTGTAACAGTTTTGCTCTCAAAAAGAGATTCTACGAATAAATTCTCAGTGATCTGGAGAACCGACATGGACCCTTCTTCCAGAATAGTGAATCCGCAAGATAAAAAGCACATCAATAAAGTCGATATTATTTCTGTTAATGGAGATCCGGATAAAAAAGCTGACATTGTAATACTGGGAGATGGATATTCAGCTAAAGAAATGACAAAGTTCCGGAATGATGCCATCAGGCTTTCAGGATACTTAATGAACTGTGAACCATTTAAATCACACTCTAATGATTTTAATATCAGGGCAATTGAAACTCCGGGAGAGGAGTCTGGTGTAAGTAAACCCCATCACGGTATATTTAAAAGAAGTCCTCTTGGAGTTCACTTCAGCAGCTTTGATTCTGAAAGGTATGCCCTGACTTATGAAAACAAGATAATCCGGGATATCGCCTCTCAGGTTCCATATGACCTTATGGTTATAATGATCAATGAAAGAACTTATGGGGGAGGTGGAATTTATAATCTATACAATACTGTTTCAGCAGATAACAAATTCTCGGAGTATATAATGATCCATGAAATGGGCCATCAGATTGCTTCACTTGCAGATGAATACTACACCTCTTCTGTTTCTTATGAGATATCACCTGTCAGAATTGAACCATGGGAGCCAAACATAACTGCTCTTTTTGATAAGAATAATGTGAAATGGAAAGATCTGGTTGAGCCTGGTACACCCATTCCAACACCATGGAATAAAGAGAACTTTGACAAAGCCGGCTACGCTATCCAGAAGGAAAGAGATAGCTTAAGAAAGGCAATGGTAGCGGAATCAGTTGTTGAAGACCTGTTTACGCGACAAATAAAGATTGAGGATGAATATTTTTCAAATGAAAAATTCAGAGATAAAGTAGGAGCATTTGAAGGTGCTTCTTATATGCCAAAAGGATTATACAGGCCGCAGGTAGATTGTATTATGTATTCGCGTCATATGGTCTTCTGCAAGGTATGCCGCAGCACTATTGAAATGGTTATAGATCAGTATGTGAAGTAATATTATTTTACAATCAATTTAAGAAGCTACCGGAGATCCAAAAAGGTGTCTCAAAAGCCTCTTTAATTATTATTCGCGATCTTTCAAAAATGTATCTATTTCTTTAGCAGCTTTTCTTCCTGACGCAATAGCTCTTACAACCAGAGAAGCACCGCTTATTGTGTCACCTGCAGCGAATACTTTTGGATGGCTTGTCTTAAGATTGTTATCGACTTTAATATTACCTCTCTGGTCAAGTTCCAGATTGAATTCCCTTACAAGACCTTCATGGACAGGGTGAACAAAACCCATTGCAAGGAGAACAAAATCTGTTTCTATGATCCTTCTTGTTCCAGGTAGTGCTATCATTGACATGAGGCCATTTTTCTTTTCCCAGGTCACCTCCTCAACTTGTACACCTGTAAGTTTGCCATCCTCTCCAAGGAATTTGACTGTTGAAAGGTTCCACATTCTTTCGCAACCCTCCTCATGTGATGTCGAAGTTTTAAGTGTTTTCCGGAATTCAGGCCATGGATTGTCAATTGCCGGAGAAGTCGGAGGTTTTGGAAGAATCTCGATCTGGGTTACAGAATCAGCTTTCTGTCTGATTGCAGTACCCACACAATCAGATCCGGTATCTCCTCCACCGATAACAAGAACATTTCGTCCTTCTGCAATCATATCATTGTTTCTATCGGAGTTATAACCTGCATTCAATCTGTTCTGGTGAATAAGGAAGTCCATTGCAAAATGTATGCCCATGAGGTTTCGTCCTTCAATGGCCAGATCGCGCGGATGTGCA
>JAHEYW010000244.1 GCA_023251395.1 Bacteroidales bacterium | reverse complement strand
GGCGGCCATATTTATTGCACCTTCCTGGCATAACCCCACCCCATGCCCATAACCCTTACCTGCCAGGTAAACAGAATCACCTTCAACTCTTACAGAAAAGTATGTTGATCTCAGGTTTAGTCTTGTCCGCACATTTCTCAAAGGGACGGAGAAGTTACCGGACTTATAGTCCCCCATCCTCTGAGGCTGGTCAAAATTAAATATTCCCGGATCATCAAGACTTCCGGTAAACCCGTTGACCTTCAGCATATTTCCCCATTCATTAAGTGTAAATCGTCTACTCCAGAGGGCATTCCTGGAATTCCTGCAATATGGATCCTGAACGCGTTTCAGATATGACTGGGGAGTTACCCATGCATACTCTGATGGTGAAGTCTCTCCCCCGCAGTTTGAATGGAATGCTGAGATTATAAGTACACTGTCAGGGGTAATTATAACTTGCCCCCTGGTGTTCGTGACTGCCTTAATAATGAGTGAATCTCTAATAATACCGTCATATGCCTGGCAATGAGTATCATCGCATAGATTATAGCCATCAAGGTTATGTTTTGCAATATATTTATATGTATAGGTCCTGGCAATTACTGCCTGGGTTTTAAAGAATTCCTCATATTTACCCCCGCTACCCTCGGCCATGACTACTCCTTCAAGGTATTTCTCAATATCCACGTTATTTACCAGGATCAGTTTTTGCATATCTGCAAAACATTTCAGTTCTCCAGAATATTTCTTCACCAAAGAATTTCCAGCTCCGTATCTGAGAGAGAAGGAGCTGCTATTTGTATCTGAAAGAAAGTAAATGGTATCGCAAACGAAACCTTCTTCTGATCGTGGCTTCAGATAAATCTTTTTACCATATTTTGAAGCAACAACTGATTCATTTTCAGAGAGAACAATTGAGTGATCGAGGCTGTCTGTTATCCTGTACTGACCCGGCCCGGCAGTAATAATCACCATGTCGGGATGATCATAAGTCAGAAGTCTTACTTTTACCTCAGATGATGCAGAGACGGATAAAAAGAAACCAGGATAAACGGAAAAACATAAAAGAAGTATTGCTATCTGTCTGCTCTTCATTATCTGCTATTGTCACTTATTTAAAGATCTGACCATTTCGCCGGCTATTCTGGAAGAAGCCCCCGCCGGGCCAAGCTTTTCTTTCAGCACCTGGTATCCTTTCAATACTTCATCCCTTCTGTTTCCTCCCGGAGTAACGGCTTTCAGCTCCTTTAAAAGTCTCTTTTCAGTAAGGTCATACTGAACAAGCTCCCTGATTAATTCCGAAGACATAATAAGGTTCACCAGGGAAATGTACTTTACTTTTATCACAATCCAGGCTATAATCATAGAAAAGAAATCGGCTTTATAACAGACTACCTGGGGAACACCGATCAGGGCAGTCTCGAGTGTCGCAGTTCCCGATGTTACAAGGGCAGCCTCAGATAAATAGAGGAGTTCATAGGTTTTATCAATAATCAGGTTGACAGGCTTTTTGCCAATAACTTTCCGGTAAAGCGATTCAGGAAGGTTCTTTACTCCTGCAAGAACAAACTGATAATCCGGAAAATATTTTACCACTTTGATCATTTCAGGGAGAACATGTTTCACTTCATGACTACGGCTTCCGGCAAGTAAAGCAATAATCGGCCTGTCATCAAAATTAAGTTTCTTTCTTAAGGTCTTTTTGTCAGCAAAGAAAAGCTTTTTTCTCTCGATCTCATCAACAAGTGGATTTCC
Organism: Bacteroidales bacterium; assembly: GCA_023251395.1. Lineage (GTDB taxonomy): Bacteria > Bacteroidota > Bacteroidia > Bacteroidales > VadinHA17 > LD21. The sequence continues at coordinate 2,793 of JAHEYW010000244.1, read as the reverse complement.
ATGATACTCGACAGTGATTCCATGCTTACCATAAAATTCTACCTCAAATGGAAAGATGATAAACATTCTGTCAACATCGCTCCTTATTTTCTTTACCCTCGATTCATTCCAGGCCCATAGTTTAGGAGAAATATAATAATAGACTTTTATACCCAGAGATTTCACATATTTAGCAATCCTCAGATTAAAACCAGGGTAATCAATAAGAATGACAACATCAGGGTTACATTCACTTATCTGACTTTTACATAAAGACATATTTCTGGCAATTGTTCTGAGATTCAACAGAACTGTAACAAAACCCATAAACGCCAGTTTCCTGTAATGCATCAATAGTTTTCCGCCGGCAGCTTCCATTAAATCTCCACCCCAGCAAAATATAAGTGCATCCGGATCAGCATTTTTTATTCCCCGTATCAGATTTGATCCATGAAGATCACCTGAAGCTTCGCCTGCAATTATAAAGTACTTCATCAGATCAACTTAAGTACGAAGACAACAATAGCATAGAGAATGGTCATTCCCAGTACTCCTTTTGCAGCACGGAGCATATCGAAATTATTAAATAACAGGAAAATGATCACATTTGGAAAGACGCACAAAGTAATTGCATGTATAGTTATTCCAGCCAGTGAAATTCTTTCAAGATATGTGCTGAGGTTTTTTCCATGCGCTGTAAAAGCAAAGACAATTAGTCCAACCAAAACAGGGAAAAAGGCACCTGATATGACACCTGTAATAATTTTATCATATTTTTCTGCAAACTTCATTTCCTGAACCACTTTTTAAGGTCACTAATATATTCGTGAGCAGTCATATCAACACTTACGGGTACGATCGAAACATATTTATTTGTCAATGCCCATTCATCTGTGTCAATTGCATCAGGTTCATGGTTTTGAAATAAACCTGTAAGCCAGTAATAGGTCTTGCCCATAGGGTCTTTACGCTTTTCGAATTCCTCTTTCCAGTTGCCCTTAGCCTGCCTGCAGATCTTCATACCTTTTATTTCCTCCTTCGGGACAGATGGAATATTGACGTTGAGGCAGATACCTTTCGGAAGCGGATGGTTTGCCAGGTGTTTCATTACTATCCTTATATATTTTTTACAGACGGAAAAATCAGCTGTAGGAGAAAAATCATTAAGAGAGAATCCAACTGAATCAATACCGTACAGGCAACCTTCAAGTGCGGCAGCCATTGTACCGGAATAAAGAACACTAACCGATGCATTTGCTCCATGGTTAATACCAGAGACTACCCAGTCAGGAGTCCGCTCAAGAAGCTGGTTGACAGCCAGTTTAATACTATCTGTCGGAGTACCGTTGCATGCATATATCCTGTGTTTCTCATTTTCTTCCAGTAACTTAACACGTAAAGGTGTTTTGACTGTCAGGGCCTGCGACATACCCGACATACTTTCCATTGTCGAGATAAGTACAACCTTACCGAACTCTTCAATTACTTCAAGGAGGGTCCTCAGACCTGCTGCATACAAACCATCATCATTTGTAACGAGAATAAGCTTTTCTTCTTTTCCGACTGTCATTTTTTTATATTTGATTTACAAAGATAGACAAATACCATTTCTGTCAATAAACCACTGTTAGTTCTTAAAACATTTTTTAATTTTCTTACTTTTGCAGTTTTGATATCAATTTATTTTCGAATTACTTAAACAATGAAGATCTCTTACAATTGGGTTAAAGATTATCTGAAGATTGACCTGGATCCACATAAGGTAGCTGAAATCCTTACCGGCATCGGGCTTGAAATCGAAGGCACTGAAGATTGGGAATCAGTTAAAGGAGGATTAGCAGGTATTGTTATTGGTGAGGTTCTGACCTGCCATAAACACCCTGATGCAGATAAATTATCTGTGACGACTGTAAATATCGGGAAAGGTGATCCGCTTCATATTGTATGTGGTGCCCCTAACGTGGCTGCAGGTCAGAAGGTACCTGTCGCAACTGCCGGAACAAAAGTTTTTCATGGAAATGAACAGTTTGAAATAAAAAAATCCAAAATCCGTGGTGAGATCTCTGAAGGAATGATATGCGCCGAGGATGAGCTTGGGCTGGGGACTGATCATGAAGGGATTATGGTACTTTCTCCGGATGCGGTAATTGGATCTCCTGCTTCGGAATATTTTAAAATTGAAAAAGATTTCGTTTTTGAAATAGGTCTGACCCCCAACAGGATTGACAGCGGCTCCCACTTCGGAATTGCAAGAGACCTTGCTGCATATCTTTCTGTAAATAATATCAGCAGCAACAGGGCTGCATTACCTTCTGTGAAAGAATTCAAAGCAAAGGATAAATCAGATACTTATGAGATAATCATAGAGAATCATAATGATTGTCCGAGATATTCTGGTCTTAATATTAACGGAGTAAAAACAGGTGAATCACCAGAATGGCTTAAGAACAGGCTGCGGGCAATTGGCCTGAATTCCATAAACAACATAGTTGATATAACCAATTATGTCCAGTATGAATGTGGCCAACCCTTGCATGCATTTGATGCAGACCAGATAACAGGGAAAAAAGTTATTATCAGGAACCTGCCTGACAAAACAAAATTCACCTCACTTGATGAAAGCGAGAGAGAGCTTTCCAATAAAGATCTGATGATCTGCAATACAGCGGAAGGAATGTGTATCGCCGGAGTTTTTGGCGGAGCAAGATCGGGAGTGACAGAAAACACCAGAAATATCTTCCTCGAGAGCGCCAATTTTAACCTGTAAGTATCAGGAAAACATCAAAAAGACATACTCTCCATACAGATGCCTCA
>JAHEYW010000052.1 GCA_023251395.1 Bacteroidales bacterium | reverse complement strand
AATAATCGGTTGGATGAAGCAGGTAAGGATTTGTCTTCGATGTAGCGTTCTTATACTCCTCCATCCCTGATAGTTTTTTCCATTCTTCAGATGCCCTGAAAGCCTGCCAGTGTTCATCGTGCGATTTTATGTTTTCATAGGTTGTCATGTACATCAACCTCGGCTTAAGGCTTCCGAAAAGTACCTGACCATAAAATACTGCATTCGATCCTACCTTTTCGAAGATTCCAATCTCTCCTCCCTCATTGAACATTCTAATCTTTGTGGATGCCTTTACTTCGGTAGCACTTTCATAACTTCTCAGCTCGTATATTCTTTCCGGCAACGGATTTGAGTAAGTCGGGATCCTGAAAGAAGGCATTCCTGTGAAAGCCTTCAGAAAGATACTCTCGTATCTGACAAAAGGCGGATTGTTGAAAGGTGCATCCAGAAACTCCTTTCCCGATTGCTGATATACCTTGTCGGAAGCAAGCAAATACTCATTCCCAAAGTACTGATCATATGACTTGTATGGAATGAAAACATAAATAAGTTTACCGAAAGCGGTATCTGCCTCAACTGGCTTGAAAACACCAATGTTTGCAATACCTGCCCTGTGCATTGCAGGAATAAAAGCCTCTTTCAGATATTTATCGGTTGTTCCTGCCTGAGCGCTACTGGAAATTCTATAAATCCTTATCTCATAGTACATTATTGAAACAGGTGCTGAAACAGCTGTAAGTGAGACACATAATGTGAAAAATGCAATCAATATGAATAACATTTTTTTAAATCTATTTCTTTCCATTTGTCAGATAATATTAAGGTTTGTTTTATACTACAATTTTGCGTTTGATTCTTTTTTATGTTTCAAGAATCAATTAATTGGTCCTGTTAATAATCCGTCATGAATGATCTCGTACTGGTAAATTGCAAAGTTTAATCTCAAAGATGAGAATCAGAAACCTGTAATCTCCTTTAACAAATTAAAAAAGCCTTTTTTCCTGTCGGAATTAATACCCCAGTCAACCGGTACACTCTGATAGCCGCTTTCAAAAGACTCATCCTTCATTCTGTAGTCAAAATAACCCCAGGAGGCATAATTACTTATTGCTACAGTAAAATTGTTCTTTCCCTTCTCAAAATCAAAATGATCATCTTCATTAATTATGATTGGCTTTGGGATAAAACCCTCAACCCTTCTTGTCTTCCTGATCATGGAAGCAATTGAATCCGGAACTGTTACTCCGTTACCATGGATCAGTATGAAGTCGGCAGATCTGACAACACTGGTCCGGGGTATTGCGCCACCCCCGTAACTGGTACTTACCAGGAATCTGTAACCGTTTTTTGTTCTGTTCTTAACAAGGTCAATCAGCTCGCTGACCCTGCCCGGTTTCAGTATCTCATGATCATAGCTTCTTATATCGCACTCATTATCAATCTCTATAAGAATATTCCTGTATTTTTTTTCAAACATCCAGTCGACTACATTGATCACAGCATTTTTCACTGCCTGCTCATCCTTAAGATGTTCATCCTGTCCAAAATAGAATAAACCAACAATGGGAACCATTCCCAGCTCATCTGCCCTGTCAAGAATCTTCTTAAGTCTGGCCATATAATCAGCCCTCAGTGAGCCATCCTCATGGTAAGCTGAATTATACCATGGTTGTGCATTAGAGTAACCATATGGACTACCTCCCTGAAGATTTATTGTGAATGAAAGAAGTCCGTTGTCATGCCAGAGCTTCATATTTGAAACAAACTCATTTGTATTCCTGTCAGAATCCCATTGTTTTGTATCAGGATAGATCCAGTTCTTTGTCGTTCCGGCATTAAGATCGTCAAATATTCCCTGGACCATCCTTGAATTGAGGAGAAGACCCTCAATCTTATTACCTTTCCAGTACCTGCCGGTGTAGGTTAATTTGTTATTAATCAGGAACTGGTCTTCTTTAATCGAAACAATTGTCTGAGCCGGGCTAATACTGTACATAATAATAAACCCTCCGATTAAACATATAATTCTCCCTTTCATATTCATTTTTAAGATGGTTTTATTTCAGTAAAACTGATGTGACAAATTAGTTTAATTTCTAATATGGAATAAATATTTATTGCGTTTTGATCTCAATCAGGTTTTGACCTAAATTCCAGCCATCAAACCTCAGCTGAAGATTCTTATTAACACATTTTTCTTTCGGACAACTGACGGCCACTGTAAACGTCTCATTGGGTCCAAGTGTAAAATAATTTGAAGACCAGAAACTTGGCAGTACCTCCTTACTGTCTGCCAATAGCTGAGGATTCAGAAAAAATGCAATATGACCGGATGAATTGGTAAAGCTGATTGTCCATTTCATTTCATCACCAGAGTTACTGTACCTTAATTGTTTTGCCTCAACTACTGCTGCCGGCATACTGTTCATGGATTTAAAATCATTTTTCCCGGATAACCAGTAAACATTACGGGATATTGTTTTACCGTTCCGGTCAGTTAGTTTAAGTAAAACAAGACTGACACCTTCCTGGCGGGAAAGATCATCTTTCAGAGAAAAAGAGGTTAAAACTTCTGTTGGAGACAGATTTACTGCCCCTGACTTATGGAGGATAAGTCTGGATTCAATATTGTACAAATCGATTGATGCATTTAAACCAGATACAGCTGCATAGGTCCTGTTTACCAGCTCTACAATTAAATCCTTTGTATTAAGTTGTATATGAACAGGTTCGCAGGCATTTTGCATAAAATAATAGCCCGCATTAGGGCATAGAAACCAGTCATAAACCTGCCACATCACACTGGGAAAAGCAGCATTAAGCTTCCAGAGCATAACGCCACCGGTTTCATTCAATCTATGACCTGCAGCTTCAAATATTCCCTGATATCCTGATGCATTCATTAGCTGCATTTTATCTGAAAACTCTTTTATTGAAGCTGGCCCACCATACCTATTAACCATTTCCTGATAATATCTTTCATAATGTCCGTTTCCGGTTGCTGCATCATGATAACCCCATGTATTGTTCAGGGGAAATGGCAATTTTCTATCCCATACAAGATCCGGTATTATTTCAGGCAGGATAGAGAAAGGTGGTTGTGATGGTATCCCTGTTTCGTCCTTGAATACCCAGTCTTTTCCTGCATCAACTCTCCTGTAATAATCTTTAGGGTCCTGCCAGGTATATGGACCGCCACTATAAACGCCGGCAGATTTTCCGTCGGGCAGTGCACCTGGCCATCCATCAGGGAGTTTTGCAAATCCTGATGAGCTCGGAATAAATGGCCGGGTACCATCAATTATTCTCACACTGTCTCTCATTGCATCATAAAGTTCTTTTCTTGCATGACCCTCATTTCCACCTGTCCAGACAAGCAGGCTGGGATGGTTCCTTATCCGGTAAATAGTACTTGCGATGTTCTTTTTAAATATTTCTCCCTCAAGAGGCCATTCCGGTGATCCTTTAAATTCTCCCTGTGTATCTCCTGTTATCCAGAAATCAGACCAGACGAGTAATCCATATCTGTCGGCAGCATCAAAAAAATAATCAGAAGGAGTTACTCCTCCGCCCCAGATCCTTACCAGGTTGATATTTGCGTTACGGCATAGCCGTAATTCATAATCATATCTCATGGAATCTCTGTTTAGCATCATATCGGGCACCCAGGCACCTCCGTTTATGTGAATCCTTCTTCCGTTCACATAAAAATCGCGCCGTATCGTTCCATTGACATCAACTGCCCTGGATCCAACTTCACGAATACCTGTTAGAATAGAAATTTCATCAGATAAATTATTTCCGAGGATTAACTGAATATTGACTTTATATAAATCGGGATTCCCGTAACCATTTGGCCACCAGAGATGAGGGCTAATCAATATAAGTTCCTTAAATTCATCTGGACCAATATTTATCAGAGAAGCTTTATCACCTGGAAGTAAAACTTCTTTATTAATTAGGATACTATTTCCTATGAAGGTTTGTGGAGCAATTTTGATTTTAAGTATTGCTTTTACTGAAGATGATCCGTGGTTAAAAAGCTTCAGGTAGATAGAAACAGTTGCTGAAGAAGTATCAGGCAGATGCGGAAGACCAATGACAATCTTTGGCCGTTCTATTGTGACAGGTCCTGAAGTTTTGAGATATACAGGCTGCCATATACCTATATTCCTGTCTCTGACAGGTGGTATCCAATCCCATCCGACAGAGCAAAGCATTGTGACATTTTTGCCAATGTCCCCTGTAGGACCCCCGTTAAGAAAAAAATCGCCAAGTGCATTTAATTGTTCGCTATCGGGAAGACCCGGATAATCTAACGGATAAATCTTTACAGCAACTGCATTTGCAAATCCAGCATTTATGACGCCAGTAACGTCCAGCCTGTACTCAGAAAACATACCGGCCATCTGTGCCGAATCTGCAATCTGTTTTCCATTAACCCAGACCGATGCACGGTAATTTATTCCCTTGAATAACAGCTCAAAATGACGTCCTTTATCTTTTACTGGTACTTCAAAAACCGTCCTGTACCAATAAGGTTTTTTCCATGGATTTGGTTCACCTGGGATATAACTGAATTGCTCAAGATTATATCTTTTATTGAATTCGTCAGATGCATCCGGAATCAGCATATTATTAAGCCCTGAATAAGGGTCGGGGTAAATCTTATTTGCAACCAGCCCTGAAAGAACAGTACAAGGCACTTTAACCGGGAACCAGTATACATTTGAAATATAACCGGCTTGTGAAACAGAGGCGCCATCTTCAGTAATCAGTGCGGATGATTGCATCTGGAATGATGACAGCCTGGTTAACTTAACCACATTAGTTTGAGTATAAGAGACTAATGTTCGTGAAAACAAAAAGACAATGATAAATATTCCTGTTTTTAATGCAGATCTCATATTTACATGCTAGTTATTATCGAACTGAACCTTCCGAAATTAATGATCTGTAATGTTATTCCTGAATCATTACACTAAAGTATGAAAACAAAATAATTTCCGGACATTTCTGGAGATGTAATAATTTCTGGAAGTACAATTCTGGTCAGAAAAGGACTAATGGCCCTTAAGATGAGGATGATATACCGTTGACTTAAGCCAGCGGTAATTGACATCTAGCTTATGTAATAATTATTTTTATGTAAATTTATAGTAGAAAAGACAACACTTTTATATACACCTGAATTCAATAACAAATTGTAACCAAATGGAAAATCAAACCAAGACTGAATCCCGAAGACTTTATTCCCTTGACGCATTACGTGGATTTGACATGTTCTGGATAATGGGTGGTGAAAGCATCTTTATTGGACTGGCATCACTAACTGGATGGCCTGTTTTGAAGTGGTGGGCAGAACAGCTGGACCATGTTCCATGGCATGGATTTCATTTCTATGATATGATCTTCCCTTTGTTCCTGTTCATTGCCGGGATATCTTTTCCCTATTCAATTGCAAAAAGGTTATCAGCAGATAAAAGCAAATTACTATTATACAGACATGTAATAATCAGGGGATTAACACTTGTCCTTCTTGGAATAGTTTATAACAATGCTGTCAGGTTTGATTTTGGTGCCCTCCGGTATGGAAGTGTACTGGGCCGTATAGGTCTTGCCTGGATGTTTGCAGCAATTATTTTCATGAATACAAAACTGAACTGGAGAATTGTATGGTGTATCGGGTTACTGATCGGTTACTGGCTATTATTGCTTCTGTTCCCCGCACACGATCCTGGCTCAACAGATATCTTCTCCAGGGAAGGTAACCTGGCAAGTTATATTGACAGGATGATCATGCCCGGGAAATTATATCTGGGCAATCATGACCCTGAAGGATTTCTCAGCACCATCCCTGCAATTTCCACTGCTCTGCTTGGGATGTTTACGGGTGAATTTCTAAGATCATCTTACCTGAGTGAAAAACCGGTTAGAAAAGTACTGTATATGGCAGGAGCAGCTATTGTGCTGATAATTGCAGGTCAGCTATGGAACCTCATTTTCCCGATAAATAAAAATCTCTGGACCAGTTCATTTGTATGTTATGTCGGAGGATTAAGCCTGCTCCTATTTTCATTCTTTTACCTGATTATAGATGTCTGGAATATCAGAAAATGGGCTTTCTTTTTTGTTGTGATCGGAATGAACCCTATAACCATTTACATGGCTGAAAGAATAATAAATTTCCGAAATGCAGCAAAATTCTTTTTTGGCGGATTCATAACCCTTTTTCCCGAATCATGGGCTCCCATGCTTAACGGAATTGCCCTTACCACAGTGGGCTGGGTTTTCCTTTACATTCTTTACAGGAAGAAGATATTTCTGAAAATCTAGATTTATAAATTGAAATGTGGAAAAATCCTTATTTTCACATTTGAAATTCCGACATAATGCGCTATTATATCTTGAAAAATGTCCTTAGGCAAATGAGATTTGTTCTGCTTTTAATCTTAATTGCCACAACAGGTTGCAAAAAAAAGAATGATGATAATACCGGTCAGAGCAAAGGACTAAAAGTTTATTATTCTGACTTTTTTCCTGTAGGAGCTTCAGTCGGGTCTTCTAATCTTACCGGAGATGAAAGTATTCTGTTAATAAAGGAGTTCAATAGTATTACAGCAGAGAATGCTATGAAACCCGGACCGATTCACCCTTCGGAAAATAATTATTACTGGACTGATGCAGATAAGATAGTCGATTTTGCGGTTGCAAACGGAATGAAGATCCGCGGTCATACTCTTTGCTGGCACTCGCAAACTGCAGCGTGGATGTTTCTTGATGCCACTGGTGGTACAGTTACCAAAGATGTCCTCCTGCAAAGATTAAAAGACCATATAAAAACTGTTGTTTCAAGGTATAAAGGTAAAGTATATGCATGGGATGTAGTAAATGAAGCCATTGACGATGACAACAGCAAAATTTACAGAGAATCCTCATGGTATAACATCTGCGGAGAGGAATACATAGCCAAGGCATTTCAATGGGCACATGAAGCTGATCCTGATGCATTGCTGTTCTATAATGATTATAATACAGAGTCAGCCTCTAAAAGAGATAAGATTTATAATATGCTTAAAAAGCTTCTCGATGCAGGGATACCTGTTCATGGCATAGGACTTCAGGGACACTGGTCTATTTACTGGCCTTCAGAAACAGACATCCTTAGCTCTATATCAAAATTCTCTTCACTAGGCATTAAGGTTCAGATCACCGAGCTCGATGTTTCGGTCTACTCCTCCTCTGCTAATTTCTCTGTCAGGACCCCTGGTGACGATACATTCACTTCAGATATGGAGCAAAAACAGATTAATTTTTATAAAGCAATATTCAGGGATTTCAGGACGAACAAAAATGTGATCAACGGAGTAACATTCTGGAACATCTCTGACCGGCATAGCTGGCTTGATAATTTCCCGGTCGCTAACAGAAAGAATTATCCCCTTTTGTTTGATAAGGATCTTAAACCAAAAAAAGCATATTGGGAGGTGGTGAATTTTTAGAGCAGATACTGAGGAGAAAGGGAGAAGGGGAGAAAGGGAGAAAGGAATCGAAAAATAAATACTTGAATTAAAAAATATAGTTCTGAAACAAGTAACCGAATATGAATAAGATAAATCTCTCTTTGATTACAATTTTACTTATTGTAACTGGTATTGCTAATGGTCAGGCAAAAACAGATAAGGATATTTTCATACAATTCTCAAAACCTAAAAGTGCATTTCTGATTTCTGATGGTGAAAAATCAGTTCCTCTTTGTATCAGTTCATCTGATTTTCCAGGTGTAATAAGAGCGTCCAGGGATCTTCAAAGTGATATTTTTAAGGTAACAGGAAATTTGCCACAGATCAGAATGGATACTCTTTCTGGTTCGAAAGATATTATAATTGCGGGTACAATAGGAAAAAGTCCTGAAATTGACAGGTTGATAAAAAGTAAAAAAATTGATGTAAAAGATGTAAAGGATAAATGGGAGTGCTTCCTGATCCAGGTTGTTAATAAACCTTTTCCGAATGTAAAAAGTGCACTGGTTATTGCTGGCAGTGATAAAAGAGGTACTATTTTTGGTATCTATGAAGTATCCAGGCAGATCGGGGTATCGCCATGGTACTGGTGGGCCGATGTAACCCCTGAGCGCAGGGAGGCTATCTATGTAAAATCAGGAAGATATGTACAGGGATCACCATCTGTCAGGTATCGTGGCCTTTTCCTGAATGATGAAGCACCGGCACTTACCAACTGGATAAAGGCAAAATACGGAATGGTAAAAGTTCAGACAAACCCACCCATTCCTGCCGGTGTTGCCAATTATGGTCATGAATTCTACACAAAGCTTTTTGAGCTCATGCTCAGGTTGAAAGCAAATTACCTGTGGCCTGCTATGTGGAACAATGCATTTAATGAAGATGATCCGGAAAACTCTAAACTCGCAGATGAGTATGGGATTGTAATGGGGACTTCGCATCAGGAGCCAATGTTAAGGGCACAAAAGGAATGGGATCGAAGGTACCTTAAAACTGTCGGAAACTGGAATTATGCTAAAAACCCGGCTGTACTTGAAAGCTTCTGGAGAGATGGGATAAGAAGGAATAAGAATTTCGAAAGTATTATTACTATCGGTCTGAGAGGTGCAAATGATACTGAAATGGCTCCCGGCGGACCCGCTGCGAATAAGACACTTCTTGAAAAGATTGTTGATGTTCAGCGCAAAATGATCGCAGAAGAGACCAAACAGGATGTTACAAAGATCCCTCAGCTATGGTGTCTGTATAAAGAAGTTCAGGATTACTATAAAGCCGGAATGAGGGTCCCGGATGACGTTACCCTTCTATGGGCTGAAGACAACTGGGGTAATGTCAGAAGATTACCGACTGCCGGGGAGAGAAAAAGAAGTGGTGGCGCCGGTATTTATTACCACTTTGATTATCACGGTGGCCCAAGAAGTTATCAATGGATAAATACTAATCCCATCCCAAAAATATGGGACCAGATGTCTCTTGCGAAACAATATGGTGCAGACCAGATATGGATCGTCAATGCAGGGCATTTCAAAGGTTATGAATTACCGCTAGACTACTTCCTTACCATTGCCTGGAACAGCTCGAAGCTGACTAATGATAATATCAGTGATTATACAAAATCCTGGGCGGAGCTTCAGTTTGGCATAAAATGGTCCTCAAGGATAGCAGAAATAATTACAGCATACACCAGATTCAATGGCAGGCGTAAACCAGAACTTCTTGAGCCAGCAACCTACAGTCTTTTAAATTATAATGAAGCCGAAAATATTGTGAGGGAATATAATGCTCTTACAGACACTGCCAGAGTAATTTACAATGAACTACCTGACAGTAAGCGTAATGCATTCTATCAGCTGGTTCTATTCCCGGTCAAAGCTTCCGCTATTGTCAATGAGCTTTATGTAACTGCCGGAAAGAATGACCTGTATGCCAAACAGGGTCGGGCAGCTACAAATGAAATGGCTGTCAGAACAAGAGAATTATTCAAAGCAGATACTGTCCTCATGGGCTTTTTCAACAGATCCTTTGCAGATGGCAAATGGAACCATTTCATGGATCAGGCACACCTTGGATATGTAAGCTGGGCAGATCCGCCAGTCAACAGCCTTAATGCTATTAAATTAAAAGAGATAGTAATACCAAAGCCTTCTGCGATTGGAATATGGCTGGAGGGCAGCGAAAATGTATGGCCCGGGAGTGATAAGCAGGCTACACTGCCTGATTTTGATGTCTTCAATAAACAGACTCATTATTTTGACATATTCAACAAAGGGAAAACCCCATTTGATTACACTATTGAAACAAGCGGTGACTGGATCAAAGTAAATGAACCTTCAGGGAAGATCGAAACTGAAAAACAAATTTCGGTAAGTGTTGACTGGGGAAAAATAAGGTCGGGAAAATCTTTGGGCACTATTAAAGTAAATGGTTTAAATACAAGCACCATTATAGAAGTTAAAGCCTCTAAACCACTGGAATTAACTCCGGATACTTTAAAAGGATTTGTTGAGGGTGAAGGTGTAGTTTCTATTGAAGCGGAGCACTTTACAGAAAATATTACAGCTGGCACAAGAAAATGGATAAAGATCCAGGATTATGGCCATACATTGTCGGGAATGAGGGCAACCGGGCCAACGGATATTCAACCTGCAGAACCGGGCAAAGATTCACCGCACCTTGAATACCGGATGTACCTGTTCAGTACAGGTAAATTTGAACTAACGTCAATCTTCTCACCTACACTTAACTTTATTGCCGGAAGAGGACAAAATGTTGCGATTTCATTTGATGATGAGGTTCCTCAGATTATTACTCTTGTTCCCGAAAACTATAATGCCCAGAATGGTAACAGGGACTGGGAAAAAACTGTGAAGGATAATTTAAGGAAAGTGACTTCGACACATGCAATAAGTAATGCAGGATATTATACACTCAAGATATGGATGATCGATCCGGGTCCTGTGCTTGAAAAGGTAATTGTTAATACCGGTGGATTGAAATCCAGTTATCTAGGGCCTCCCGAAAGTTTCAGGAAGTAAACCTGTAGGACTAATCCTGATATTAGAATGCTGAAATAAAAAAATCCCAGAATAAAAATCCGGAAACAGTTGATTCCGGATTTTTGTATATCAGCTAACGTCTATTGAAACAGACTATTCGCTACAAAGTCGATTGAAGGACATCAATATATAATGTATCGGCATTCAATCCTGTAAATATCCCATATCCATTTATTATACTTGTTGATGGATTTGTGAGGTTTAGTGAGCTCGACTCCTGCTGATTGTAAAGCGCAGCATAATCAGGAAGCACATGATAAAGAATAAGACGATGCTTTCCGAAATACTGAAATTCCATCGGCATTAATGTAAGACCTGAAGCAGTAGTAGGTGCTTTTCTGAACCTGTTTCCAGGAGGTTCCCTGCTGCCAAAACTCCTTATCGGTATTAGAGTGGTAGCCATATTCTCAATCACAACAATATAGTATGAACCATCACTATTATCCCAGGTGAGTGCGACAGGGTCAGGCATTGAGCCCATTTGTTGGGGACCCGAGGTACTATCAGTTTTCTGAAGTGAAATTGATTTTACAGATTCTGCAAAATTAGTCGGACGTGATGGGACATTAGTATATGCATAGACTGTCTTACCATTGAACAAAAATGACAGATCGTATCTCTCACCTTCCTTTATGATCAGCGATTTACCAATGTATTCAGTATCGCCAACACAGATTAGCCTGGTGCTGATATTGTTACTGATTATCCTGACATCCAGATTATTGAGGCTGTCGCTGGAATAGGATACCACAGAGGAGAATGGTATTTGTCTTCTGATCTTCACAACCGGGTTTTCACCAGGTTTCAGGTATGCTTCAATAACAGGAGTATCTGTAAATTCCGAATTATCGGATTTGTTACATGAAATCATACTGGATATGATCAGAATAGATAATATTAAAAACCTTAATTTCATTTTATCTTATTTTGAGCGAGATGGTTAAATTGGGCGTAATTCCCAGATAGGAGATATTTGACACAATCACATTGCTTTCCACAATTGTATATTCTTTGTACCATAAATTCTGCCGGTTATAAATATTGAACAAGGAGAAGCTGATATTGCCAAGTTCTCTTCTTTTCAGATCGCCCCTTCTTCCCATCAGCAGTTTATAACTTGCTGATACATCCAATCGGTGATAGTCCGGCATTCTTAAGCTGTTCTTTGAAGTTACTGTAAAGAAATCCTGCGTGTTCCCGTCAAGCAGTGTAACACTATAAGCTCCGGATGGGGAAGTATATGGACGACCAGTCGCAAAGATCCAGTTAGCGGAAAAATCCCATCTCCGGAGCTTGTAAAGTCCCACTATCTTAAACTCATGCGTGACATCCTGGTTCGCAGGATAATATCCATCAGAATAGGCATCAAAATGATTTCTTGCTTCCCCAAGTGAATAGCTCACCCAACCATTGAAATTGCCAGAATTCTTCTGGATCAGAAACTCAAGTCCTCTTGCATAGCCATAACCGTTAAAAAAGTTCTCGTTGTACTTTATCCCCAGTGGACTTGGATTTACCCTGAGAGAATATTCTGTGAGATTATTTATGAATTTGTAATATCCCTCAATACTTAAAACGTAATTGGTTGATTCATAAGAAACACCTGTAATATAATGAACAGCTGAACTTGTCGGGACTGATTTTCCATCAGCCAGTATCCAGAAATCCCTGCTTCCGGAAAGAATATCCTCTCTAGTTACCCTGTTGGCAAACTGGTAATACTTTCCGTAAGCAGCTTTAATCTGGATCTTTTCAGTAAGGTTATATGAAACTGAAGCTCTTGGCTCAAGGTACATTTTGCCGGTTGATGCAAAATAAGAAGTCCTCAATCCGGGAAGGATCTCAAGTTTGTCGTTGAAGAATTTGAGTTTATCCTGCAGGTAAATTCCTCCGAGATATGCCTTTCCATTTTTGTCGAGAATATTAAGGGTGTCGCTCTGACCATATGAGTATTTAACATCAAACATAGTGGTGAAAGCACCAAATTGAACCTGGCTGAACTCGGCAATATCCAACTGATAATCTGACCGGAGACTGTAATCTTTTATGTCATTATGTTCAAGTATACCGTTCCTGCTGGTACTTGAAGTATTATTCTGGCCAAAAAGAGTCCTGTCCTGTGAACGGTCCCTTCTGCTGAAATAATTTGAGTAGCTAAGAATAGTATTTCCATATAACTTCGGACTCCATTTCCTGGACCATTTAAGGCTGCTCCCAACGTTTCCATATTTAGTAAGGTCAGTTGAATTAAGACCCAGACCGCCAAATCCGCTTCCGCCGAAACCTGAGAAACTGGAAGCAGAGCTGTTGTCAAGCTTGTCAATTCCGTTAAAAATACTCAGTGAAATAATGTCCCTCTCACTGGGTTTATAAGTTATCTTTCCATTCAGGTCATAGAAATAAGAAGTTACCTCCTGGTTCTGGAAAAATCTTCTCCCGCCATCGGGGCTTTCAGTTGCAGCGGTTGATGGTCTTGTATTGAACTTTTTGAAAATGAGATCATAAAGTCCACCCTGGTATGATTTTCTGAAAGCAAAAAATGAAGTTATTTTATCTCCGACAGGGATTTCCGCAAAAATATTCATACTAAGAAGACTAAGATCCCCGCCCAGGTTAATGTTCTTACTGTTCCCCTCTTTGCTGGTGATTTCGGTTACACTCGATATCCGGCCTCCGAATCTTGATTCGAATCCGCCCTTGTAAAGCTGTACATCTTTTAGTGCATTATAATTGAATGCACTGTAAAAGCCATAAAGGTGGTCAACGTGGTAGACTGTGAATCCATCATACAGAACAAGATTCTGGTCTGGAGTCCCTCCTCTTACATATAGACCGGAAGACGATTCATTCGATGCGCTTACCCCTGGCATCAATTGAAATGATCTGAGAATGTCCTTTTCACCCATACTAGGCAACATCTCAAGTTTCTTTGGAGTCATCTTGATGGTGCTAACCTCCGCTTTCTTAACAAAAACTACTTCATCACGGTGGGCAGTAACAGTAACATTCTGCAGGTTCTGAGACTGAGACCTGACTTCAATGATGTAATTCTTTTTCGGTGTTGCAGGTGTAAGGTACGACTCTGCTTTTTCGTAACCTATATACTGGACAATCAGGGTACTTGTATCTGTGGGAACTTTAAGCAGGGTGAAATATCCGTCAGTATTGGTTGACGTTCCGATGGTGGTTCCTTTTACTATTACATTTGCAAAGGGAAGCGCTTCCCCGGTAGACTTATCCCTGACCTGGCCGGTCAAAGTATAGTTTAGCGCCGAAGGAGGACCAAAATATATTTTCCTTGCCTTTGTTTCAGTACTATCGGTCCCTGATTCATTATCCTTATTTTCTTCTGAATAATAGACACCAATATCTTCTTTAGGTTTTTTTGACAGATCTTTTATTTCTGTTTCTTTGAACTCACTAAAGACATTGTCTGTCAGCTGATTCGAGGATAAAGAGTCCTTTATTTCAGAGCGAAGGATTGCGGATTTAAAGACGCTCTTAAGTCCCATATCAATCAGATCTTTCCTTTCGAGATCTCTGTCGTTAACATTGAAAAACACATTGATATGGCCATACTGAAAATTATGAGTAACCAGGCTGGCAAGAGATTCCACACAATTAAGCTTTTGTCTGGGTGTCTCACCCTTGTTCGGAATGTATACAAACTGATAATGATAAAACTGTTTTGAATTCCTGAGTGTATCCTCACTGAATACCTGGAAAGCACTCTGATTTCCCTTGCCCAGAATAAATATGAAAGGTCGCTTTACATTCAGATAATCGGTATCTGGCGCAAAACAGATATATGACATATAACACTCATTGCCAGGCTGATTAAAGGTATATTCCCGTTGCTGGGCAAGAGTTCTTAAATTAATCATTAAAATGAAAAAAGAAAGAAATAGTAATCGTCTGATTAAAACGGGAAGAGGAATTATATTTCTCATCATACAATAATGAAGGCTTACGGTTACAAAATCATTAAAGATAACGACTGGTTAATATTTATATTATATGAAATAAGCAGACTATCTATTTTCATATGCGGATAATGAATTTTTATCAGTGAATGGCATCAGGATCACAAAAAATATAAAATCGAAATCAATTCTGCATATTCATGTCTTTTTAGTAATTTTAGTCCCGATTGCTGTTTTAGAAGACGTAGTAAAAATTATGTGTCTCGCATTTTTTGTTCAATGTTTTTTCAGGATTTTTTTCAATAACTAAAGGAATCAATTGGATGCCATTGCATATTACATCTATTAACCTATTATAACTAATGGATAACCAGACAATTGTCAGAATCAACAACCTCCGCAAACTTTATGGCAAGAACCAGGTACTGCACGGAATAGATCTGGAAATAACTTCAGGTCAAATAATTGGTTATATCGGCCCTAATGGAGCTGGTAAATCAACAACTGTTAAAATCCTTTGCGGACTGATAAGCGATTTTGAAGGAGATATTTCAATTTTCGGAAAAGACCTCCGGATGGAAACTATTGAGATTAAAAAGCAAATCGGATATATCCCTGAAAATGCAATACTGTACGAATCGCTTACTCCGCTTGAACTGATGGAGTTCATAGGTGAGATAAGAGGGCTTATCCTTGAAGATACCCGCAAAAAAGCAGAGGCACTGATGAACATATTCGAAATGAAAGCCCACCTGAACCAGAGGATTTCAACATTTTCAAAAGGTATGCGACAGAAGGTTCTTATTTGTTCCAGCCTCCTGCATAATCCTGATCTGATTTTCATGGATGAACCGTTGTCAGGTTTGGATGCCAATTCCGTGATCATGGTGAAAGAGATGCTGATGCATCTTGCAAAGGACGGGAAGACAATATTTTACAGTTCACACCTGATGGATGTTGTTGAGAAAATATCTGACAGGATAATCCTGATTGACCAGGGGAAAGTTATTGCCGACGGATCATTCGCAGAATTGAATAAACTTACGAAAGATGAAAGTCTGGAGAAAATGTTTACCCGGCTAACAGGTAACACTGACCATAGTGAAAAAGCAGAAGCGTTTATAAACGCATTTGAGAAATAGGCAATGATACGTTTTCTACTATCACTTTTTTCACCTTTCAGGTGGTTCATTCAAAAAATGGGAGCTGACTATCCGCAGTTTATATGCCTTCTAAGAATAAAGCTTACGATCGATAACAGGAGTGTGAGGGGCATTAACCGAAGAAATGATAAAGTCCAGGAAAATATGCTTATCAAACAATCATTCAGCCAGATAATCTTTGGTGGTTTGTTTGGAATATTTCTTGCGATGATCAAACAGCCATTCACCTACTTCTATTTTGCACATACTTTCATTATGGTTATGATGGCAATGTCAATAATCTCTGAATTCAGCTCAATATTATTCGATACCTCAGAGAATGCCATTACACAGCCTCTGCCAGTTAAGGGAAATACTGTAAGTCTGGCCCGAAATGCCCATGTTATGATCTACCTGGCACTTATGGCATTCAACCTGTCTGCGATATGGCTGATAATTGCTGCAGTAAAGTTTGGCATTGTTTCATGTCTTATCTTTCTGGTCACAATAATCC
>JAHEYW010000243.1 GCA_023251395.1 Bacteroidales bacterium | reverse complement strand
TTCTTTATTCCCCACAGCTGTTGATGCTGAAGGAGTAATGCATTCCAATACTGCTTTTGGCGATTATCCTCAATATTATCCTGGTATCAAGAAAGATGCGGTAAATAACAACTTTACCGGCTGGATGCTTTTATCCAATAAAAAATATGCAGAGGCATCTTCAACTCTTGATGGATTTGATGTTAAAAAAGCCAATGATGAAAACTTCATGACTCACTGGAGTGCCAAAACAGGTGACCCAGGAGAATATTTGACAATTGATCTTGGGAAGGCTTGCAAAATCTATGCTTTACAGGTCAATTTTGACCAGCAGGATGCAAAGGTACAAATGGGAAGAGGCTTCGGTCCGGTTAGTAATCTTAGTCGTTATCAGTCTTTTACGATCCAGACCTCAAACGACAATAAGAACTGGTCAATGCTTATTGATAAAAGCAATAATACTGTTGATAACAGACATGACTATACAGAACTCGCTCAATCAGTAAATGCCAGGTTTGTAAAACTTACCAATGTATTCGTACCAGATAGCGGGAAATTTGCAGTCAAAGATTTGCGGGTTTTTGGAAATCCTGAAGTAGCAAAAACCACGAAGGTAGATAATGTTACTATTGTCCGAAATCCTGAAGATCGCCGTGACGCCACCCTGCTATGGCAGCCGGTTAAGGGTGCAGATGGTTATGTAGTTCGCTACGGCATTGAACCCAACAAACTTTATAACAGCTATATGGTTTATGATGCCTATACTTTAACAATTCACAGTCTCAACAAGGATCCGGAGTATATTTTTAAAGTAGAGGCATTCGATAGCGGAACAGATTACTACAGGGAAAGAACTGAACAGACTATGGGCAAGGGAGCAGAAATCGAACTTATGAAAGATAACAAGATGCTTGAACGTAAGATGCTTAAAGAAGGTCAGACTGAGTATGTTTTTGACAATATTGAACCAGGACAATACACATTAAGACATACTTTTGGTCCGGTATTGTGGAAGGGAGAACTAACCAGTGCCCAGTTGACAGGTTCAGGTGATAAAGCAACGGTAACTGATATCCTCTCTCCTCTGGGAGTTGGGACAAAAGTGACTGGACAGATGGAAATGAAGGTCTTACCTGGAAAAGAAAAAGGAAAGTTTGTCGTGATATTGAACTATAATAAGCAGTAAACCCCGGAATGAGTATGACGGCTATCGGGTATTGTCTTTATCAAAAAAGTTACTGATAGCAGTAAGAAGAGACTTCTTAACAGAATAACCATCATTTATTAAAATTTAAACCCTGGCGCAAAACACCGGGGTTTTATTTTGACAGTTCGCTGAAAACTAATTTTTTATGATTTATTAACATTGAAAACTTAAACATAAAAACTAACTTTCCATCTGTCAATATTATAAGTAAAAACATATTAATTTATTGGAACAAGGGGAATAATTAATAACCACTAAACTAACCTGATTAATAAGGAAAGGAAATTGATCATGAAAAAGAGAACTCTTCTTAAATTTTTTGCCTGCACTGCAATGGCAATTGTCTTTATCAGCACTGCTCAGTCGCAGATGGCCAGACCGATCCCTGTACCTACATGGACAGGAGCAGCGTCCCAGGATGCCAATTCCAAAAGTATTGGAACTATTGATTGGAGCAGAACAGCCCAGGAGATCGATGGATTCGGTGCTTCGGGTGCATTTTTGATGGCGAAAAGCCTTATGGATTTTCCTGAACCCCAGCGCTCTGAAGTACTTGACATTTTATTCTCACAGAGTAAGGGTGCCGGACTTTCTATTGTCCGTAATATTGTACCTGACGGATCTACTGTCGGCGGCGGCTCCCAGACCTTTGAACCTAAAGAGGGTGTATGGGACTGGACAGTTGATAAAGATCAGATCTGGCTTATGCAGGAGGCTGCCAAACGAGGTACTACCAGGTTTATGAGTACTGTCTGGAGCCCTCCGGGATGGATGAAAACCAACAATAGTCCTGTAGGTGGAAGTTTACGACCCGACAAATACCTTGCTTTCGCAGAGTATCTATCGATGTATATACGCGGTTACAAGGAGCATCACGGCATAGATATATATGCAATTTCACTGGCAAATGAACCGGATGTTAATGTGAGGTACGCTTCCTGCCACTGGACAGGAAAAGAATTTCACGACTTTCTCAAGTTCCTGATCCCTGTTTTTGAACGCGACAAAATAACAGCCAAAGTGATTGTTGGAGAATATAGTGGCTGGTCTGAGTATCCTGTAATGGAATCTCTCGCAGATTCTGTAACAGCAGCACGAGTTGATATAGTAGGTGTCCATGCATATCACACTGCCGACAGGGATCCATTCCCTCCGATCTCACAGCGTTCAGGTCCATTGGTAGTTACACTGGCACGAAAAAAGAAAATATGGCAAACTGAAGTCTGCAATCTGGGAAGAAACTACCCTGATCTGCGCGACGGATTGTACTGGGCTAAAGTACTGCATACCCATGTGGCTGAAAATAACACTAATGCATGGCTGTACTGGTGGACTAATTCGGGTCCTACCTCCGGACAAGGCATGACGCATCTTGACTCAAGAAACAAAACATATACAGTAGACAAACGCCTCTATACTATCGGCAACTACAGCAGGTTTATTAAACCAGGGTATTTCCGGGTGCCGACGAATTTTGAATTATCAACTGGTGTTCTGGTATCAGCTTACAAGAGCGAGTCAGATAAAAAGCTTGTAGTGGTCGCAATCAATGAAAATGTTAAGCCGAGGGACCTCTCGATTAAACTTAAAAGTATCAGTGCAGGTTCGGCAGCACTGTGGAGAACATCGCAAACCGAAGACCTGGCAAATCTCAAGGAATTGAAAGTTGCAGCGGATAGCACATTGAAAACAACACTGGCCCCATACTGCGTTACAACATTTGTGTTAGACGTTAAGTAAACATAGCAGTTTTTGTTGAACCCATCCCCCGGCTCTTTCCCTTAAGAATAAGGGAAGGGGTGTAATAAGACTAATAATCAATGACTTATTCTCTCCCATATTTTTTAAGGGGAGGGTCAGGGAGGGGTTCAAATCATAACAAAATCGTCTTCTGATTAACCGCAACGATGCTGGGTTCTGGTATTGAAAATCAATTGCTCTGAACAGTAATCTGTGTTGATGCCAGCCCATTTGATCTGGCTGTTACTTTTATTATACCAGTCATCCCTGTTTTTGCACGAATAATTACCAGTGCAAGACCATTAAATTCATTTCGCTCCTTTGAATTAAATGGGACAAAACTTGTCGGATCGCCGTTATCAGTTGCCACAATCTCTCCCGGACCCTCAATACTGAATTGTACCAGATTGTCTGACCGTGGGACTGTACGACCCTCTTTGTCAGTTACCCAGACTGTAATGAATGACAGATCTTTGCCATCGGGTCTTATAATGTTCCTGTCTGCTTTAGCTTCGAGTTTAGTGGCAGTCCCGGTAGTTTCAACAATATCTTCAGCCCATTTCTTGCTATTTTTATATGCAATAACTTTTAGTGTTCCGGGTTCATATTTTACATCGTCCCAACGGAGGCGATATTCAAATTGTACCTTTTTCTTAATGCCGAGCGATTTGCCATTGAGAAATAATTCAGCTTCATCGCCGGAAGTAAATACATGCACAGGTGTAATCTCGCCAACCCGTTCCGGCCAGTTCCAATGGGGAAGAATATGTGCCATAGGGAGTTCAGGGCGCCAGTAAGACTGATAAAGATAGAACCGGTCCTTTCTGAAACCAGCCAGATCGATGATCCCGCAATATGCGCTGCGCGATTCATAATAAGGGGTGGGCTCTCCCAGATGATCCCATCCTGTCCAGACAAACTGGCCGGCAACAAACGGATTCTGGTCCTGGTACCTGAACACTTTGTCTGCAGAAGATCCAAAGTCAACTGCATAAAGTTCGTAAGAGCTTACCTGCCGGATTTTGGAGTCACCCCCTCTCCCATCCCTTACCGGATTGCTTATTTCTTCAGATACAGGAAAAAGATAAACCCCTCTACTGCTGAATGCTGACGCTGCCTCACTGCTCAGCACCACTTTTCCAGGAAATTTTGTATGGAAAGCATTGTACATAGGTTCTGTACGAATCCGGGTAGTGCCTTCAAATTCAGGGGTGTTACGTATGCCTTCGCCCTGGTAATTCAGGCTGATAATATCCATCGATGTAGGAAATGGCATATCGGGTTTGGCATAGTTCATTGCTGAGGTGGTGGCACGTGTGTTATCCTCTTCCTTAATAATTGTACTCAACTCTTTTGCAAGGGCAGCACCTTCCTCTGCAGTATATTGTTCTCCCACTTCATTCCCAAAGCTCCATATAATTACAGAGGGACGGTTTCTGTCACGGCGTAACAGTGCTCGTAAATCCTGCTCATGCCAATCGGGAAATATGAGACTGAAATCGAGCGGAGTTTTTCTTCTGACCCAAACATCGAATGCCTCATCCATTACAAGGAATCCCATCCGGTCAGTTAATTCCAGTAATTCCGGAGCAGGAGGATTATGCGACATCCGGATAGCATTGCAACCCATTTCTCTCAGTATCTC
>JAHEYW010000242.1 GCA_023251395.1 Bacteroidales bacterium | reverse complement strand
TGCTTAATGGAAGAGATCGGACTTGCGCCTGTTCCCCCTTCAAATCCGCTGATTGTTATCAGGTCAGCCGAAGCCTTTGCAACACCTGCTGCAATTGTCCCCACACCAGCCTCAGAAACAAGCTTAACACTTATTCTGGCTGCCGGATTTACATTCTTCAGATCGAATATAAGCTGCGACAGGTCCTCAATTGAATATATGTCATGATGGGGTGGAGGGGAAATAAGAGTGATGCCTGGAATTGAATATCTTGTTGCAGCAATTATCTTATCAACTTTATGTCCCGGAAGCTGACCACCCTCTCCGGGTTTTGCACCCTGAGCAACTTTTATTTGAAGCTCATCAGCATTGACAAGGTATTCTGTAGTAACACCGAATCTTCCGCTGGCAACCTGTTTAATTGAACTTCTGATACTATCTCCGTTTTCCAGTCTCCTGAAACGGGCAGGATCTTCTCCACCCTCACCGGTATTGCTTCTTCCACCAATCCTGTTCATGGCAATAGCAAGAGTCTCATGAGCTTCCTTGCTTATTGATCCATATGACATTGCCCCCGTAACAAACCGTTTAAGGATCTTTTCAATCGGTTCAACTTCTTCAATTGGTATTGGATTTTTCTTTATTTTGAGCAAACCTCTGATGAATCCGGGATTTGCAGTATTCTTGTTTACAAGCCTTGTATACTCTTTGAATTTATTGTAATCACCTGTTCGTGTACTAGTTTGAAGCAGGGAAATAGTTTCAGGGTTCCATGCGTGGAGCTCCCCGTTTTTCCTGTATGAATAAACCCCTTCAGTAAGCACTTCCGGTTGCTGTTCCTCGAGAAACGCTTTTCTATGTGGGATAAGGACCTCTTCGGCTATCTCTTCCAGACCTATTCCACCCAGCCTTGATACAGTTCCCGTGAAATATTTATCAATGAAATCATGACTTATTCCTACAACTTCAAAAATCTGGGATGATCTGTAACTTCTGAGAGTACTTATTCCCATCTTTGACATGATTTTCAGAATTCCTTTATTAATAGAATTTATATAGTTTTCCTCAGCTTTCTGATAATCGAGCTGGATAGCTTTGTCTTTAACCAGCTTATCAATGATGGCAAAACTCATATAAGGATTTATGATGCTTGCACCATATCCGAATAGCAGAGCAAAATGCATTACTTCCCTCGGTTCAGCTGACTCAACTACAATATCGATCTGCATCCTCTTTCTCTTATCAATGAGATAATGATGCACAGCTGAAACAGCCATCAGCGATGGTATTGGAGCAACATGTTCCTGGATACCCCTGTCAGATAATATTATATAGTTCTTACCCTCATCAACAGCTTTTTCTGCGTCATTGCAAAGTTGCTCAACGCCTTTTCTGAGCCCTTCGGCACCTTGTTGTGCATCAAAATGCATCGGAAGAGTGGCTGAAGAAAACCCTTTATACCTGAGGTTTTTAACAACCTGGAAATATGTATTTGAAATCACTGGATTCCTGAATTTCACCATTTTAACGTGATCAGGTGATTTATCAAGAAGGTTTTGCTGAAGAGAGCCAAGATATCCAGACAGTGTCATTACAAGTTCCTCTCTGATGGGATCAATTGGAGGATTAGTTACCTGTGCAAAGAGTTGTTTGAAATAATTAAAAAGCCTGTATGGTTTTCTTGAAAGAATTGCAACAGGTACATCATTTCCCATTGAACCTAATGGCTCTTTGCCAGTAACAGCCATCTCCTTTATGATACGTTCAATATCTTCCATAGAGTAATTGAAGGAAACAGCGTATTTATTATAGTCATTTCCAATATCGGATGGGGCATGTTGTCCTGTCTCGATATCCTCAAGATTGACCATGTTCTGCTGGATCCACTTCTCATAAGGGTATTCATTGGCCAGCTTAGCCTTGAGCTCCTGATCAAAATGGATCGTACCAGCCTCAGTATCAACGAGAAGTATTTTTCCGGCTTTAAGTCTGCCTTTACTTCTGATTTCCTCCGGTGCAAAGGATTGTACACCTGCTTCCGACCCAAGTATTATCAGGTCATTATTAGTTATGACATATCTTGAAGGGCGTAATCCGTTCCTGTCAAGCATTCCTCCAATGTACCTGCCATCAGAGAATATAAGAGAAGCTGGGCCATCCCATGGCTCCATAAAGGTTGAATGATAGTGGTAGAACGCTCTCAACTCATTGGAGATCGGGTTTTTAGGATTGATTGATTCAGGGATCAGGATCGACATCGCGTACGGGAGGGATTTCCCGCTCATCACAAGAAATTCAGCTACATTATCCAATGAAGCTGAATCGCTTTTGTCAGGTTCAACAATCGGATATATCTTTTCAAGATCACCCAGTACCTCGGACTTGAGCAAAGATTCCCTTGCCTGCATCCATTGGCGGTTCCCTTTAATTGAGTTAAGTTCACCATTATGGCCCAGCATTCTGAATGGCTGAGCCAGATCCCACCTTGGAAAAGTATTCGTACTGAACCGTGAATGAACAAGTGCTATTGCACTTTGAAGCCTCTCATCTTTAAGATCAAGAAAATATTCACCAAGCTGTTCAGAGGTAAGCATTCCTTTATAAATCAGAACTTTCGTTGATAAACTTGGTATGTAGAAAAAATCCTTTTGTTTAATATCCGAGTTCCTTATCTCATTCTCAGTTTTTTTTCTTATAATATATAGTCTCCTTTCGAGATCTTCCTGTTGGAGATCAGCGTCAAGAAGTATCTGTTTAATCGTTGGTTCGGAAGCGAGGGCTATTTCTCCCAGGACAGAATTATTTCTGGGAACTTCCCTGAAACCAACAAACGAAATACCCTCCTCATGGATTATCCTGAAGAGTATTTCTTCACATCGTCTGATGTCGTTTTCGTCCTGGGGAAGAAAGATAAGGCCGGTGCCAAACTGTCCCTGTGGTGGAAGTCCGAAGCCCTGAATCAGATAAAAATCCCTTGGTACCTGAATAAGCACTCCGGCACCATCACCTGTTTTCTTATCAGCACCTTCAGCTCCCCTGTGCATCATATTTATAAGGATGTCAAGCCCTTGTTTCACAATAGAATGTGATTTCTTTCCTTTGATCTGTGCGACAAAGCCAATACCGCAACTGTCGCGCTCAAACTCTTTTCTGTACATGCCGCGATCCTTAGGACTTTCTTTCATGAATGTCTGTTTTTAAAGTTCAAATAATAAAAAAAACCGTTCCTTATTAATTGAGAACGGCATAAAAGTAAAGAATTCATTAACCATTCTCAGGGTTCGTTTTCAAACCTTGAAATATTAATTGTATGCAATGTATGCCTGTTACCTTTCATTCGTTTAAAATAATGCGTTAAAGATAATATATGCTTTTACAAAACAAAAGAAAAATGTTAATATAATTGTAAAAATAAGTGAAAATGCTTAAAATACTTAAGATAAAGTTATAATATAAATTCATTTTGTACGGAAACTGAATATTATCCTGAATCACTTGTCTGTTCAGCTTCGTAAAATACCTGTGTGGGAATTTACCTATATTTGTAATCCTAGTGTGTATTACTAAATTGGTATTTCTTATGTTAAGAATTGATGGAAACCAGGTCACATTTTGCAAAACCTGACAGATCTTCCGAAGAGGAAATTAGATCGGATTTTGATATTCTGGAATCCGAGAAGATTTTTCTGGATGTCTTTGGAACATCTTCTGGTATTGCTGCAATACTTGATAAAAATCGACAGATAGTTTATGGTAATAATGAATTACTTGATCTGCTGGGAATCAAATCAATGGATCTTATTCTTGGTAAAAGACCGGGGGAAGCAGTATCATGCCTTCATTCAGATGAAACTCAGTTCGGTTGCGGAACTTCGGCAGCATGTAGTGTATGTGGTGCTGTAAATGCAATATTAACAAGTCAGCAGACAGGTGAAAAGACCGTGAGGGATACAAGAATAACAACTTCTGCAGGTGGAGGGATCAGGAGCTTTGATCTTAAGGTAACGTCTTCTCCGTTACAGATACATGGAAGACAATATTATGTTTTTACCCTGCAGGATATAAGCAATGAAAAGAGAATGGAAAATCTGGAAAAGATCTTTCTTCATGACTTGCTGAATACTGCAGGAAGCCTTAACGGACTTCTGACAATGCTTAAAACCGAGACTGATCCGAATGAAGAAAGGTCTCTGATTGATATGTCTGAGGAGGCAAGCAGGGATATTATTGATGAGATTATCATTCACAGGAAATTGAGAAAGGCTGAAAACGGAGACCTTGTACCTGATTTTAAACCACATAATGTTGCCGATCTGGTTAATTCCGTAGTAGAAAAAATAAAAGGTGATTATGTTTCACGTAAAAAAGAAATACTTGTATCTGAAATTCCTGAGATGATTTGTTTCGAAACAGACCGGATGCTTTTTAACAGAATACTCACTAACATGGTAAGAAATGCTCTGGAAGCTACAGATGAAGGTGGCGTAGTGAGAATTGGTGTAATTGATTCTATAAAAAACGTCAGGTTTGAGGTGCAAAATAATAAGGTAATGAAAGAGGAAGTAAAGCACCAGATTTTTCAACGTTCATTTTCCACAA
>JAHEYW010000241.1 GCA_023251395.1 Bacteroidales bacterium | reverse complement strand
AAAGGAGGTCTGAGATTCCATCCTACTGTAAACCTCGGAATATTAAAATTCCTTGCATTTGAGCAGGTCTTTAAAAACAGTCTTACAACCTTGCCAATGGGAGGTGGAAAAGGTGGTTCTGATTTCGATCCAAAAGGAAAGTCGGATAATGAGGTAATGAGATTTTGCCAGAGCTTTATGACGGAGCTTTTCAGACATATCGGACCAGATACTGATGTTCCTGCCGGTGATATAGGCGTTGGCGGAAGAGAAATAGGTTTCCTTTTCGGACAATACAAAAGACTTAAAAATGAATTTACCGGCGTCCTTACAGGAAAGGGAATTGAGTGGGGAGGCTCGTTAATACGTCCCGAGGCAACTGGCTACGGGGCAACATATTTTGCTGAAGAGATGCTGCAGACAAGAGGGGAAAGCATAAAAGGAAAAACTGTATGTATTTCAGGATCAGGCAACGTAGCCCAATATGCAATTGAAAAAATTACTGAACTTGGAGGAAAGGTTGTAACTGCCTCGGACTCTGATGGTTTTGTTTATGATCCTAAAGGAATTGATAAAGAAAGGCTCGGATTTATTATGGAGCTTAAAAATGTCAAGAGGGGACGAATAAGAGAATATGCAGAAAAATACAGTGTTGAATATTTCGAAGGCAAAAGGCCTTGGAGCATAAAATGTGATGTTGCCATGCCTAATGCTACGCAAAATGAAATTAATGAATCTGAAGCCAGGACCCTTGTGAAAAATGGTTGCATCTGTGTTTCGGAAGGTGCCAATATGCCTTCTACGATCGAAGCGATTGAGGTATTCCTGAAGGCTGGTATTCTCTATGGTCCGGGCAAGGCAGCCAATGCAGGAGGTGTCGCTACATCCGGACTTGAGATGACCCAGAATTCTATGAGGCTTCCATGGTCGCGTTCAGAAGTTGACGAAAGACTTCATACTATCATGAAGAACATTCATGCAACATGTGTGAAATATGGTAAGAAGGAAAATGGCTTTATCAATTATGTTGATGGTGCCAATATTGGTGGATTTGTTAAGGTGGCAAATGCCATGATTGCCCAGGGTGTTGTATAGAGATCTACGGCTAAAATCAATGGTTATCTGTTTTTTTGATCTTTTCATCTAATAATTAGCCCGCAACCCCTGCATGAATGCAGGGGTTTTTGGTATTTTTGCAGACTGAAAGAAAAGATGATGCAGCTAATAGATACGCATACACACCTCTATCTTCCTGAATTCGATAATGACAGGGATGATGTTGTGAAAAGGGCTATTGAAAATAACGTCTCAAAACTTCTTATGCCTAATATTGATGTTACTTCATTCGACTCAATGATGGCATGCAAGAGACGATACGGTAAGATATGCTATCCTATGATTGGCTTGCATCCTACATCTGTTAAGAAAGATTTCCGGGAACAGATCGCATTCGTGGAAGAAAAAGCTTCAACAGGTGAATTTGTCGGAATAGGTGAAATAGGAATTGATCTTTACTGGGACAAGACATTTTTGCAGGAACAAATTATAGCTTTTAAAAGACAAATTGAGCTCAGCCTGAAACATGACCTGCCGGTTGTTATCCATTCCAGGGAATCATTTAAGGAGGTATTCGACTCTCTTAAAGACTATACCGGAGCCGGATTAAGGGGTGTCTTCCATGCATTTACAGGCGATCTGGAAATTGCTGAAAAAGCTTTTCTGCTTGGTTTCAGGCTTGGAATCGGTGGAATCGTGACCTTCAAAAATTCAGGCCTCGACAAAGTTGTAAGAGAAGCTGGACTGGAAAACATAATACTTGAAACTGATTCACCTTATCTTGCTCCCGCTCCCTACAGGGGAAAAAGGAATGAAAGCGCTTATGTGACAATAATAAATAACAAGATCGCAGAAATATTTAATATTGAGCCTGAAGCATCAGCTACATTGACTACTGCCAACTCAATTGAACTTTTCAGATTATCCATTTATGAATAAAACAGGTGAAATCTCGGTAATGCTTATCTATACGGGCGGAACGATTGGCATGGTTATTGATCCTAATACCGGATCTTTGGTCCCGGTTGATTTTGAGCATATTTCTGATCAGGTTCCGGAACTGAAGAAGTTCGGATATAATATCAGATCAGTATCCTTCGATCCTGTTGCAGATTCTTCAAATATCGATCCTGATTTATGGGTTAAGATGGTCAATACTATTGAAGAAAATTATGATAATTATGACGGGTTTGTAATACTTCACGGGACAGATACTATGTCCTATTCAGCATCGGCTCTAAGCTTTATGCTGGAGAATCTCAGGAAACCGGTCATCTTCACAGGTTCTCAGCTCCCTATAGGCGTCCTTAGAACTGATGGAAAAGAAAACCTCATTACTGCCATTGAGATCGCAGCATTTCAAAAAGATGGCACTCCTGCAGTTCCCGAAGTTTGCATATATTTTGATAATAAGCTTCTCAGAGGCAATCGTACAACAAAAACAAGCGCAGAACATTTTGATGCGTTCAGTTCTCCCAATTATCCGCCACTGGCAGAAGTCGGGCTCCATATCAGATTTAATTATAGCCAGATCATTTATCAGGAGGTCATTAAAAAGATTATTTTCCATAAGAAGTTTGACAATCACATTGCTGTGCTGAAGCTCTTCCCCGGATTAAACAGGAGCTTTGTCAATACAGTTATCAATACTCCCGGATTAAAGGCACTAATTATTGAGACTTTCGGATCAGGGAATGCACCTACATACAAATGGTTCATCGAAGAGCTCAGGTCATTTATTTCTAATGGCGGTATTATCTTAAATATAACACAATGCCATGGAGGAACTGTAGAAATGGGTTTATATGAAACAAGCCGTGAAATGCTCAAAGCAGGAGTGATCGGAGGAGGAGATATAACATCTGAGGCAGCAGTAACAAAGATTATGCATCTGCTTGGCAGGTATGATAATATTAGCTCAATTAAATCACTAATTGACAAGCCATTAGCAGGAGAGATATCCTGAACTGTTCTTTTTTGATAATATTTTCGTAATTTGCGCCGCAGTTTTTCAGAAAAAACCATACCAGGAGAGATGCAGGAGTGGTTTAACTGGCACGCCTGGAAAGCGTGTGTACCTCAAAAGGGTACCGGGGGTTCGAATCCCCCTCTCTCCGCAAAACCGAATTACTCCTCACTGCGCTTGCAGTGAGGTTTTTTGTTTTTTAGGCTTACTGAGCCAGGATTACCTGAGCGAAGAAAGACTAAAAAACAAAAAATACGAGTGAAACGAGTATATAGTAATTTGGATTTGATTGTTCTTCCTAAGGGATCGCTGAAAGCAATCCTATTCATGTTGATGCATTCTTTTCATCCTGATCTTAACCCATCCCCGACCCTTCCCTTAAACAATAAGGGAAGGGTGACTACATATTAGAAAACTCGATTTCTCCCATTCTCCCTTCCCTTATTCCTTTTTTCTCAATTTACATATTGTAAAACATATTAAGATTTCTTTAACAGGATTTATGCATTTTTAACTTTAGATTATATAAACCTGTATATGCCTTATATTATGATTATTACAAAATACAGCTATATTAAAAGCTATATATTAGCTATGTTTTATAACATCTTTCAGGAATATATTTTTGATTACATAGGTCATAGCATAAACAAGAAATCGAAAGACCCTCTTTTTAAAACTTAAAAGAAAAATTGAACTGAATGTTTTTAACGAAAGAATGAGATAGAGTTATGAAAAAAGTTAGAAATATTAATCGAAAAATGAATGCTGCCAGTATTATTGTTTTCGCAACATCCATTTCTGTCCTGACAGGTAATAAGTCTTACTGCCAGGACAAAAAATGGTCGCTTACTGAATGTATCGACCGGGCACTGCAGGAAAATACTTCAATTAAGCAAGGGCAGATCTCAAACAAAATAAATGAGCTGACACTTGAGCAAACAAAGGCAAGTCTAATACCAACGCTTTCTGCTTCAGGAAGCCAGGGATTTAATTTTGGCCGTACCCTCGACCCTCACACAAATACATATGTGACCCAGGACAATGCTACCAATAATTTTTCTGTGAACTCAAGCTACAATCTATTCACAGGTTTTCAGACCCTGAACACAATTAAAAGGAATGATATTGATATGAAAGCCGGAAAGCTTGATCTTGAAAAATCAAAAAGAGACATTACTCTTAATGTCACTCTGGCATACCTGCAGGTTCTATTTGCATATGAACAGGTAGAACAGGCCCGGGCTCAGGTCGAGTCAACCCAGTCACAGGTAGATAAAACACAGATCCTGGTAAATTCAGGCAAATTGCCCGTTGGAAATCTCTATACAGTTCAGTCACAGCTAGCTACAGATAATTATAGTCTCACAAATGCTGAAAACCAACTGTCAATTTCAAAGGTTAACCTTGAGCAGTTGATGGAGCTGCCGGTTGATCCATCATTCAACATAATCAGGCCGGAACTGACAAATCTTGTACATGATTCCACTAACGTGCAGAAGACCGATACCATCTATATGAAAGCCCTTAAGGTTCAGCCTGATATCAAAAGTTCAGAACTTAAAGTATCAAGTGCCCAAACGGGTCTGAAAATATCGAAAGCTGCACTGTTACCGAGGCTATCTTTAACCACTGGAA
>JAHEYW010000051.1:8254-16786 GCA_023251395.1 Bacteroidales bacterium | reverse complement strand
GTTTACAATGTCATTCTGGATCTTTGTAGTTATTCTTGGGATGGTAATACCTGCTGTTCTGGAAATAATGGAGCTCGGGAAATTTCATATCCCGGCAATTGTTCCTGCAATACTGGTGATCTTCGGAAGCTTGATGCTCAGGTTTATAATAGTAAATGCAGGACAAGTCAGCCGATGGCTATATTAAGCTCAGAGCTCAGAGCGGAGAGACTACGCTCAGGCTCTAAAAGTCCTTTAACTGTTTTAATGTATAACTATCAGAACGAAACTGGAAATAAATATTAAAATACATACATAACAAATATCTATCAATGGAAACACAAAAAACAAAATACCTTAACCCATATATCGGAGGGGTATTATTGGGACTCGTTCTGCTTGCAGCTAATTTTGTATCCGGACGAGGTCTTGGGGCAAGCGGGGCAATTAAAAGTACTATAGTATCAGCAGTCACAACAGTTGCACCTGCAGCATCAGAAAAATCAGGATTTGTAAAAGAATTCAGGGAATCTCATCAGGGTAACCCTATGAAGACCTGGCTTGTTTTTGAGATGCTGGGAGTTATTGTGGGTGGGTTTCTGTCAGGAGCAATTGCTGGCAGATTGAAATTAAAAGTCGAACATTCTCCAAAGATAACATCAAAGAAAAGGATCTTTCTGGCTCTCATTGGAGGCATCCTTTTCGGATTTGGATCTCAGCTTGGACGAGGTTGCACTTCTGGTTCAGCACTTAGCGGTATGGCGGTACTTTCACTGGGAGGCTTTATTACCATGATGGCAATCTTCGGGACTGCTTATGCTCTGGCTTACTTCTTCAGGAAGAATTGGATTTAGTCAGGCAAAGGATTCTATAAAATGACAGACATTTAAACAATTCAGACTTCAGATTATTTTAAAATATTTAATTATGGGACCATTATCAGTTAACGAAATAATATCAGAGAATACAAACCTCTTTCTTGCTTTCCTGATCGGGATTGGATTTGGATTTGTTCTTGAGCAAAGCGGGTTTTCATCAAGCAGAAAGCTTGCAGGAGTATTTTATGGTTACGATGCAGTTGTGCTTAAAGTATTTTTCACTGCAGCAATAACTGCAATGCTCGGGCTTCTGTTTTTCAGTCTTTTTGGCTGGATTGACCTAAACCTTGTTTACGTTAATCCGACATACCTTACGTCAGCAATTATTGGTGGTATAATAATGGGAGCTGGCTTTATTATTGGCGGATATTGCCCTGGAACCAGTTTTTGTGGTGCCTCTATTGGTAAAATTGACGCACTGGTATTTATTGGTGGATTGTTTATAGGTGTACTGATATTCGGCCTTGGCTACAATATGTGGGAAGGAATGTATCTCGCAAAATTCCTTGGTTCACCCAAAGTAAGTGAAACATTAGGCCTCACTGATGGTGTATTTGCATGTATACTGATTGTTGTGGCACTTGCAATGTTCTGGGTCGCAGAATGGGCAGAACAAAAATTTCCGAGGGAACAGTATTAGTATATCAGAGTAGAATACCCCTGGTTTAATTTTAACCTTTAACTTTGAACTTTAAACCTTGAACCTTGAACATTAAATAAAAATATAACCATGAAGCCACGCAATCTATTAGCATTATTTATAATCCCGATGGGACTTATCATTGCCGCTGTTCCACAGAATAAAACAAAGCCTTATAAGCTTACCGCAGAGCAGCTTCTTAATGAGGCTAATACCCGTACACAATATATTTCCCCGGAAACTGTGGCGGACATGATAGTTAAAAATGACCCTTCCTTAAGATTAATTGATGTGAGAAGTCAGGATGAGTTTGAAAAATTCACTCTTCAGGGTGCTATCAATATACCTATCTCAGATCTTCTTTCAGATAAATATTCTGATTTACTTAACCAGGATATCAAAATGAATATCTTCTTTTCAAACGGTACAATCACAGCTAATGAGGCCTGGATGGTAACCAGGCAACTCGGATATAAAAATAATTTTGTCCTTGAGGGTGGCCTGAACTACTGGTTTGACAATATCCTTAACCCTCAAAAACCTGCATCTTCAAGTCCTGATGAGGAGTTTGCAAAATATGATTTCAGAAAAAGCACAGGGATGGCTCTTGGTGGAGGACAGTCAGTTCAGGCAAGCCAGAATCAGACCGCACCAGCTTCAAAACCTGCGGTTCAGGCTGCACCAAAGAAAAAGAAGGCCTCAGGCGGCTGCTAACCGTGAAGAACCTGGCTAATCCAGGCTATTTTTGAAACCTTTTTGTATTCAGTTTCTGATATAAGGGATCTTAAAATTAAATCATCAACATAAATCAGAAGATGTGAGCATATCGCAGACGAGCTCACATCTTTTTTGTCTGAAAATGCTTATATTTAGTCAGCAATTTGTATCGATATCAGACATGAAAAAAACTGCCATTATAATTTTATTACTGTTTTCTGGATTTGAATATGTGAATTCGCAGATTGTCAATCCAAAACCACTTAGTGAGCGGATAACAGGTTATAAAATAGATTGTGAGCTTGATGCTAAGGCAAAAACTGTAACAGGAACCATGGAAGCTTATTGGGTAAACCCTTCAAAAGATATAGTTCCTGATATTCAGCTCCATATGTATCTGAATGCTTTCAGAAGTAACAAATCAACTTTCTTTAAGGATTACGGAAAGATCAATCTTCATAAAAAGGAAGATTTCGGCTGGATCAATATTCTTTCTATATATGATAAAAATGGAAATGATCTTAAACCTGTCATGAAATACATTTCTCCTGATGATGGTAACCCTGACGATATGACAGTCCTTGATATATCTTTACTGCAGCCTGCAAAACCCGGAGATACTGTTGTAATAAAAGTCAGTTTTGTCTCAAAGCTACCGGTTATCGTTGCCAGGACAGGGTACAATTCAGACTATTTCTTCGTGGGACAATGGTTTCCGAAATTCGGAGTATATGAACCTCAGGGAATGAGATATGCACAGAAAGGTGGCTGGAATTGCCACCAGTTTCACAGCAATTCCGAATTTTATGCAAACCATAGTGTTTACGATGTAAACATTACACTGCCAAAAGAATATGTGGTGGGTACAGGAGGAATGCAGCTTGAAGAAAAAGAAATCGATGGTGGGAGAAAAATACTTAAAACCCGTGCAGAGGATATTGTCGACTATGCATGGACCGCCTGGCCTGGTTATTCAGTTTTTAAGGATCAATGGCAGCATGTTAAAATTACACTGCTGATCCCCACAGAAAGGAAGGAACAGGTTAACCGCCAGTTCACTGCAGTTAAGCATGCACTTGAGTTTTTTTCGAAAAACGTTGGTCCATTTCCTTGGCCTTATCTGACTATTGTGGATCCTCCAAATAAAGGTACCGGTTCAGGAGGAATGGAATATACAACTTTATTCACATCGGAATCTGTCAATAGTATTCCTGATTATCTGCATCTTCCTGAAATGGCAACGATCCATGAGTTTGGTCATGCATATTTCATGGGTATCCTGGCAAGCAATGAATTTGAAGAACC
The DNA here is from genome assembly GCA_023251395.1 of Bacteroidales bacterium. Classification (GTDB taxonomy): domain Bacteria; phylum Bacteroidota; class Bacteroidia; order Bacteroidales; family VadinHA17; genus LD21. The sequence continues at coordinate 13,267 of JAHEYW010000051.1, read as the reverse complement.
CTGGCTGGATGAAGGTGTGAATTCATTCTATGAAGAAAGGATAGTTGATCATTATTATGGACCGGATGGCGGGTTGATTGATCATCCCTTCTTCAAAGTCACTGATATGGCATTTTACAGAATGCCATACACAACCTCCCAGAACAAACAGACAGTAACCAATGCAGAAAATTCATGGAATTATGCACATGGAACTTACGGGATGATGTCATACAACAAAGCAGCAACATGTTTGCATACACTCATGGGAATAATTGGTGAAGAATCAATGAATGATGCTTTCAGGGAGTATTACCGCAGATTTGCCTTCAAATTCCCTTCCGGACGTGATTTTATAAATGTGGTGAACGAAGTGGTAACAAAAGCCCATGGAGATAAATTTGGAACAGATCTGAACTGGTTCTTTGATCAGACAATATATGGAACAGGTATCTGTGATTATAAGGTCAATAGCATAAAAAGCACCAGAATTACCGGTTTTCAGGGAATGATAAATGATGGCGATTCAGTAAAATACACCGGCAATCTCCATACTGAAGACTCATTGTATATTTCAACCGTTCAGATCAACAGGATAGGTGAGGTAATGCTGCCATTGGATATTCTTGTTCATTTTGACAATGGTGATCAGGTCTATGAAACATGGACCGGGAAAGAGAGATTCAAAGACTATAACTATACAGGAAAGAGGAAAGTTGACTGGGTAAAAATTGACCCGGATTATAAGATAAAAATGGATGTCAATCTTATCAACAACTCCATGACTCTTTCTCCTGACCGGAAACCTGTCAGAAGGTACACTGATAAGCTCATTGCCTTCATGGAGTTCTTTATTAATATTATTTCACTGTAATATATCAGGTAATGAAGATAAATGACCCAATTATTTCAGGCGCTGTAAGATCAGTCAAATCAATAAAGGCTGTGCTTACAATATGGATCTCGACACTGCTGCTGGTGTGCCTTGTGGCCCTGCCATTGAAAAGCAGTGTGAAAAGCGTTTTGGGCAAAAGTATGATAACAGAACAGCTGCAAGATGGAATTGATGTAAGTGTTCTTGCTGATCTTGGAAATAACCTGAGAACAATATCCTCTTCATTTACTGCAGGTTTGGTGTTGATAATGCTCGGAGGCATTCTTCTGAATGTTTTCTTTAATGGCGGGTTATTCACCACTTTGAAAAATGATGAAGAGAAATACTCCACTGCCCAATTCTTCCGTGGGGCAGGAATACATTTCTGGTCGTTCCTTATCATAACATTGATTGTATCACTAATAATAATTTTCACTGTTTTGATCTTCTCAGGATTGGCATTTGCAATTGCAAATGCAGGGAATAATACTCCTTCCAGCATAAGGATCCCAATTATTATATCGATAATTATTTTTGCTCTTGTTTTACCGATAATACTTCTTATTGTTGATTATGCCAGGGCATGGCAGGTTAAAGCTAACCGATCTGCAGCATTTAAAGCCATAGGAATTGGTTTCAGGCAAACTTTCAGGAAACTCCTTTCTTCATACCCGGTAATGTTTATTCTTGTTTTCATTCAGGTAATATTCAGCTGGTTCATGTTAAAGTTTATAACAGGAAAGGGTCCGCAGACAGGTTTCGGGATATTTATTCTTTTTCTTCTTTCCCAGTTTTTTTTCATTGTTAAGCTCCTTTTACGAGTATGGAGATATGGAAGTGTCATGTCTATGTTCGAGAAACATCCTGAGTAATGAGCCTGTTTTATCTCCTTTATAAATCATATTTGTCATATGAGGATTAATGCAAGATTGACTTTAATCACCTGGTTTATTTTTATTGCCCCGGGGTATTTAAGCTGTCAGGTTGCCTGGTACTATCATTGGGGTCTGCTGCCAGACAATATCATAGATTATTTTATAACAGAATCTTCGGGTGAAAGGGCTTATAACCATATCATTGAATTGTCAGAATACAACAGGGTGAGAACACATCGGGAATTCCAGGATACACTTATGGAATCCAGGTATGTCGCAGATAATCTTAAAAGATATGGTCTTAAAGATATCAACATTGAAAAATTCGGTAAAACTAAAGTATGGTCCGGGCAGACTGGTTTACTGCGGGAAGTTAGCCCCAGGACGGATAAGATTGCGGATATTAACGACCTGCCATTCAGTGTGATCCCGGGAAGTCTTAATACAGATACTGAAGCAGAACTTGTTTATATTGGTGAGGCGTTCAATGGTGACCTGGATAAGCTGGATCTTTCCCGGAAGATAGTTCTTACTTCCGCCCGGCCCGGGGCTGTGTTAAACACACTTATACAAAAAGATATCCTTGGTATTGTTTCTTATTATTCACCAAGGCCATATGATAATCCGCTGATGATCCCTGATCAGAAAGGAAGAGGCTTTTCCGGGGAAAATCACCCGGCGATCTTTGGATTTTCAATATCTCCCAGAGAAGGAATAGCATTGAAGAATAGATTGTTAATTGGAGAAAAAATCAGAGTTCATGCCACAATCAAGTTCATAACTGAGGAGACTGATATCCAGGTTACAGGTTGTGTAATAAATGGTACCAATCCTGAACCTGGAGAAATAATTATCTCAGCCCACCTGTTTGAAGGCTATGGAGTCCAGGGGGCCAACGATAATATAAGTGGTTCTTCGGCTATCCTTGAGACTGCCAGGGTCCTGAATAATCTGATTACATCCGGGAAAATTGCCAGACCAAAACGAAATATAAGATTTATCTGGGCACCCGAATATTCCGGTACAATTCCATGGGTAAATGCGCATAAAGATGTGATGAAACGAACGCTTGGGAACATCAATCTTGATATGGTAGGTCTGTCACTCAGTAAATATAAATCCTCTTTCATCCTTCACCGCACATCCTATGGTAATGCCTCGTTTCTGAACGATGTACTTGAAAACTATTACAGATATGTTGGGGAAACAAATCAAATGAATTCAGTCATTTCAGGTGACAGATTCTTTAAACGAATAGTTGCTCCGACCGGTACTGATGATCCATTCTATTTCCAGATTGAAAGTACTTCAGATGGCTCAGACCATGATGTCTTCAATGACTGGGGGGTTCAGGTTCCGGGAGTTCTGATGATTGACTGGCCCGATCCATTCTACCACACGTCCCAGGATCGCGTCGATAAATGTGATCCTCCTCAGCTGAAGAGAGTTGTATTTATCACTGCAATATCTGCTTATACAATTGCTTGTGCTGATGAGGATCAGGCTATTGACATCGCAGGTGAAGTATATGGGAATGCAATCAGAAGACTCGGTTACCAGGTTTCAAAATCCTTTGATGAAGTAAATAAAACAGGTGCTGATAATTTGGTCCGTATCCTTAAGAGAGGGATTGGAAATATAAGAGGTATAGCCCTCGGCGAAGAACTTACGATGATGTCGGCGCTTAAACTATCACCTTCAAGTACCCGGTTGAAGGAGCTCCTTGAACTTCAGGTTAAATCAGTTAAGGATGCCGCAGAATCACAGGTAATTAACCTGATCAAAACTGCAGGCTACAGAGCAGACGATTTCAGGATGGAGAAAATCACTCTGAACCAGTCAGCTGAGGAAAAAAGCGCGTCAGGTAAAATACCATCATTGATATCAGATATCAGGGATCTGGGTTATGAAGGGTATAATCACAAACTCGAAGAGTTATCATCCGGAATAAAAGATAAGTACAGATATTCAGGAATATCTGATCCCCTTGAAGCTGCAAAGCTGATAAACGGAAAACACAGTATACTGGAAATAAAATATATCATTGACTGTCAGAATCAATCAGAATCATCTCTGAAAGATATTGAAAACTACTTTAACAACTTAAAAGCCGCGGGATTGATCAGGTTTTAAATTGCATTTTAATGAAACTGTCAGATATAATAATTAATAACATCAAAAAGAAAAGAATTGCAGCAATACTGTTTTTTTCAATTCTTATTTCAATATTGAATCTTAAATCGCAATATCCTGAAAATCACCCTTATACATTACTACCACCTTCTGTTACCGAATTGATAGTTAACGCAGCTTCGGGAGATCTGGCAATGCAGCATATAATTAAACTTGCCGGTTATAACAGACCAAGGAGAGCCGATGAATTTAAGGAATTACCGGAAGAAACCAGGTATATTCTCAGCAAGCTTGACGAATATCGTATTAAATCTGCCCGGGTTGAAAAATTCGGTAAAATTCAGGTCTGGAGGGGAATTCAAGGTTCTTTGTTCGAAATAAAACCAGGATACTCCAAGATTGCAGATTTTGGAGACCTGCCGGTGATGCTCGCCGAAGGAAGTGAAACGACTGATGTAACCGCTCCTCTGCAATGGGTGGGAGAGGGAACAACTGCTTTTTTCGATAGCAATGCATCACAAATTAGAGGCAGGATAGTTGTCACTTCAAACCCGATTGGATCTGTTCACAGATCAGCAATAAAAGCCGGAGCACTTGGAACGGTGTCACTTTTTAGTCCCAGTCCTTTTACAGATCCGGTTCAGATTCCAAATTCGGCAATTTCCGGTGGCGGATTCGGCTTTCAGATTCCACCGAGAGAAGGTCAGTTCCTTCGGGACAGATTGTTACGTCATGAAAACATAATAGTAAGAGCAAAGATAACTGCAACATATGAAACGGCAGACCTGCATTTGCCTGAATGTGTGATATATGGAGAGGATACTACAGCATTTGAAGTTATCTTTACAGCTCACCTGTACGAGGGCTTTGTCAAGATGGGAGCAAATGATAACGCCTCCGGTGCTGCAGTGATTCTGGAAACAGCACATCTGCTCAATGAGCTGATAAATGACGGGAAAATTCAAAAACCGAAAAGAAATATCAGATTTTTATGGGTACCAGAATTTTCTGGTACTATCCCCTGGGTAAACGCTCATAAAGAGGTCGTTAAAAAAGCTCTTTGCAACATAAACCTGGATATGGTTGGACTGAACCTTCGTAACAGCAGAAGCTTTATGACACTTTACAGATCGGGATTTTCTGATGCCAGTT
>JAHEYW010000051.1:6389-8244 GCA_023251395.1 Bacteroidales bacterium | reverse complement strand
TAAACGATGTAATGGAAAACTACTTCAGATACACAGGTCAGACTAACACTGAAGGTATAACCGATTACCTTGGAAGAAGAGGATTCTCAAGAAGTATTATTTCCCCTACAGGAAGTGATGATCCTTTCTATTTCAGAATAATGTCTCTTCATGGTTCCTCCGATAATGCTGTTTTTAATGACTGGAGCATTGGAGTTCCGGCAGTAAAGATGGGCACGTGGCCAGATAATTATTACCACACCTCTGGAGACTCACCTGATAAGTGTGATCCAACGCAGCTTCGCAGAGTGATATTCATTGCATCAGCTGGCGCCTATACCATGGCATCAGCAGGAGATGAAATGGCCCTCAGGATAATCTCAGAAATGTTTTCCGGTGCAGTTGTCCGTATCGGAATCCAAATGGGAAAAGCTAATGATATGATCTTCAATACAGGATCGGATAAGATTCAGTTGACATATAAGAGAGCTGTATATAATATTGAGGGATTGATGCTTGCAGAAAAATCTGCTATTGAAAGAGTAAGTAAGATCTCACAATCACCTGTAGTATTAAGCCAGATTAACCTCAAGAAGGAAAAACTCGATGAGTTACTTGAAATGCTGTTATCTTCACTGAAGGAGAACATGAATGAAAGAACCAGGATCCTGGGAGTTCAAACGATCAATATAATCTATGGTGAGGATGAAAAGTATTCTCAGAAGATCATTCCTGTACCGACAGAAAAAGCAGAGAGAATGAACTACGAAGGTTATAATTCTTTCATTGGAGAGCTATCTGGTGAATTTAAGCAATCGCATCCTTACTATGGAATTGTAAATCTGAGTGAGACTGCAGGATTGGCGGATGGTAAACGAAATCTTCTTCAGATAAAGAAAATGGTCGATGCGGAGTTTGAAAATGAGTCACCCATGGTAGCTATTATGAATTATTTCTCAGTTCTGAAGGAGGCGGGTTTGATGAGGTATTAAATTGCACTAACAATTCAATATTGATAAACCAAAACTACTTTCAAATGGCAAAAATTATTTCATGTTGCGGGCTTAATTGCGCAACCTGCGAAGCCAGGATCGCAACAGTAAACAACGATGATGAACTAAGAAAAGCAACTGCAGAAAAATGGACCAGGCAGTACAATGGCCCTGAAATTACACCGGAAATGATCAATTGTACAGGGTGCAGAGAACCAGGCGTAAAGCTTGGTAATGTTTCGGTCTGTGAGGTCAGAAAATGTGCCGATTCAAAAGGATTCAGGACTTGTGCTGAGTGCAGTACACTCGAATCATGCAGCCTGATTAAACCAATCCATAACTTTTCACCTGAGGCACTTCAAAATCTGAAGAACATGAATTGAAGTGTATGTCAGTTCTGACATAATATTATTTTGTTAAATATTTATTCAAAAATTACTTCTATCCTGATGGCAGAAAAGAAGAAAATGGTTTTATCTGACAAGTCAGTAATTCCAACTGAAGAGATCATCTTCAATTATATTGGCCAGAAGAAGGCGCTTTGGAAAATCCTTATGGAATATCTCTCTGAAAATCATAAAGATATTAATGGAAGCTGGAATTATTACAACGATGGGAAATGCTGGTTATTTAAAGTGGTGCAGAAGAAGAAAACAATATTCTGGCTTACCCTCCTCGAAGATACGTTCAGGATCATATTTTATTTCGGTGACAAAGCTGAACCTGTTATTGAAGCGAGCGACCTGCCACAGATCTATAAAGATAATTTCAGGAATGGCCCCAAGTACGGCAAGATCAGGGCTATATCTATAATAATGAATGATCAGGACGATATAAAATCAGTTGAAAAACTGATAGATATTAAGAAAAGATTAAAGTGATTA
>JAHEYW010000051.1:0-6379 GCA_023251395.1 Bacteroidales bacterium | reverse complement strand
TCAAACTTTAGCTCACTCCAGACTCCTTATAGGTATAAATACCACATTCAAAATAGGTTTTTGTAATCTGTTACCCCATGTGTGGAAGGTATAAATTTGCTGTTAATTATTTAACAGAAAATAACCTCTTCGGAGCCAGGGTGAATGGATAATTTGTTTGATAAACTGATGGAGGATATCAGGTTTGAAGAAGGCCTGAATGCATGCATGAATTGTGGTGTTTGTACTGCAATTTGCCCGGCAGCAGAATTCTATAGTTATGATCCCAGAAAAATTGTAGACATAGTTCAGTCGCGAAATAATGAACTGATTGAAGATCTTCTTAAATCAGAACAGATCTGGTACTGCGGGGAATGTATGTCATGTAAGACCAGATGCCCCAGGGGAAACGCACCTGGACTCATAATAATGGCACTAAGGGGATTATCCCAGGATCTTGGATATTTCACTGAATCTGAAAAGGGAAGACAGCAACTTGCCATTAAAAGGACTATTGGCGAGTCGATACTCAATACGGGCTATTGTGTATATATCGATGGAATCAGCCCTGAGTTTCACCCTGAACAGGGTCCGACATGGGAATGGGTTCATGAAAACAGAGTAGATCTGATTGAAAGACTTGGCGGAAATTATAAAGGGGATGGGCCCGGTATTCTTAGAAAAATACCTCAGGAGACCCTGGATGAACTGAAAAAGATATTTGAGGTAACAGGTGGCCTGGAGCGTTATGAGAAAATTGAATCATATTCAAAAAAGAAAGCTGCTGAAATGAACCTTGACTTCGATGAAGGTATTGATAATGAATATTTCAGCCATATATATAAGACTAATAACGGCTCACATACAAGATAGATGAAGAATGAAGGTAAGAAGGCGGTCTGGAGTGAATATCAGAAAGAGATTGCTGATGATAAGTTCTTTTACGTGAGGAGCTGCATAAGGCAAAATTTTTTCCCCGGATCAGAAGTTGCGTTCCTAAGGATCTTAAAAGAAGTCCTTGGGAAAGATGTTTATGAGCATCCATGTCATACAACATGTTCAGGAATTGGCTACCATGGTGATATTGTGCCTTTTGAGACTGCCATGACAGTTGTAGCAAGGCAGTTTGCACTTATGACTGAAGCAGGATATGAGAACTATGTTCCTTCATGTATCACCTCATTTGGTCTTTATACTGAGATTCTTGATACCTGGCATCATTTTCCGGAAGTTGAGAAAAAAATTCGAAAAAACCTGAAAGAAGCTACCGGAAGAGAATTCGAAGCACCCAAAAACCTTGCTCATGCGAGCGACGTAATTTTTAAATTCAGGAAAGAGATTGCCGCAAAAGCTAAATACAAATTGATTAATAAGAACACAGGTGAACCCCTGAGAGTAGTTGATCATATTGGATGCCACTATGCAAAAATGTTCCCTTCAAAAGGGGTAGGTGGAGCAGAATATCCATACGTTCTTGCCGGTATGATTGAAGAATGGGGAGGACAGGTTATTGATTATCCTGAACGCAGACATTGCTGCGGCTTCGGTTTCAGACAATATCTTGTACAGGCAAACAGAGGTTTCTCCGTTGCCTGTTCAAAAGAGAAATTTGAATCAATGCAGCCCTTTAAACCTGATATGATAATAACAAACTGCCCAGGATGCCCGATGTTCCTCGACAGATGGCAATATGTCATAAATGAAATTGAAGGGAAGCAATATGGACAGAATGGTGAAGGGATTCCTGTTTTTACTTACGAGGAAGTCGCCGGTCTTGTTCTGGGATTTGACCCATGGGATCTTGGGCTCCAGATGCATCAGACCGATTGCGAACCTGTCCTCGATAAAATAGGCATAGAATACTCACCAGAGGATAAATACAAACTTAATTCTTTAAATCATTCACAGCCGAAGCATCTGGTGGTGAATGTGTAATAGATTATGGGAAAGCATGTTGTTGTAATTGGCGCAGGGGTTGCCGGAATGGAGGCAGCAGGGAGATTATCCAGAAATGGTTTGGAGGTTACTCTCCTTGAAAAGGAGTCAGTGGCAGGCGGACATATAAATGACTGGTTCAGACTTTTCCCTGACAGACGGGATAGTAATGAAGTACGAGAATATCTGATTAATCTTTCTTCTGACCCGAAGATTCAACTCAAAACCGGAGCATCAGTTGATAAATTAACAAGACATGGCTCATCTTATTTACTGACTACAGATGCTGGTGAAAATATAAATGCAGATGCAGTTGTCGTTGCTACGGGTTTTTCTCTTTTCAGAAGTTCCAGAAAAGAGGAGTATGGTTACGGGATCTATGAGAATGTTATATCATCTGCTGATCTTGAAAAATTGTTCATATCAGGCGAGATTGTAATAAGTTCCGGAAAAGCTCCGCAACGAATTGGAATTGTTCATTGTGTAGGTTCCCGGGATGAAAAGGTTGGAAATCTTTATTGTTCCAAGCTTTGTTGCGTTACTGCAGTCAAACAGGCAATAGAGATAAAAGAGCATCTTCCCGATTCTGAGGTTTTTTGCTTCTATATGGACATGAGAATGGGAGGGGCTTTATATGAAGAGCTGTATAGGGAAGCGCAAGAGAAATGGGGCGTTAATTTTATCAGAGGTAAAGTATCAGAGGCTAGTGAAACAATTGATGGCAAGATAGTTGTAAAAGTTGAGGATACACTTGCCGGGCGTCCGCTTAAGATGGATATCGACATGCTTGTACTCATGGCGGGAATGGAAATGTCGGAAGGAGGAAGTAAACTGGCAGCAACATCAGGTCTGAAAACAGGAGAAAACAGGTTTTTTGCTTCAGCTGATCATCATTTCGGAAGCAATATCAGTAACCTTGAGGGAGTTTTTTTTGCAGGAACATGCATTGCCCCGATGAATGTCACTGAAACAATATCACATGCAAGGGCAGCTGTAACGGAAGTAATGGAATACTTCAGTAACAATAATCGCTGATGGACAAATTCGGGTTTACCATATCAAAGGGACGTCAGATTAATTACGATCAGAATGATCGCAGAATATATAATTATATCATTGAAAACGAACCGAGTTTCAGGAATTGTATTGCATGTGGTGGTTGCTCTGGTTCATGTTCTGCCGGGAATTTCACAAGGTTCAGCCTTCGTGAACTTAATATCCTGATCAACAGAGGTGAAAATGATTTACCGAGGACAAATCTTAAGAAATGCATGCTTTGTGGCAAATGCACTCTTATTTGTCCAAGAGGCGTGAATACCCGCAATGTTGTTTTTTTAGCAAAACAGGCATTTAAAAGATTTGACAGCTATGCATTTTGATCCTTTTGTCATTCCATTCAATATTGGGTTATATTTCATTCTGATCTATACCGTTGTCAGGTGTATTACCTGGTTCAGGGATCTTTCAAGACCTGATAAACTCCGGCTGCAGCGTGGATTCTTTGGCAGGGCTTTTGGTCAGAGTCTGAAGGAGATCTTCATGGAAAGCCTGCTGCACAGGAGGATACTTAAAACAAACCTGAGGCTGGGATATATGCATATGAGTCTTGCGTTTGGATGGTTTCTTTTGATTTTATTCGGAACCATCGAAGCGGATATTTTCAGCCAGAGTCACCTTAATGCTCCGTATAAAGCTATATTTTTTAAATTTTTCAATCCAACTCATGGTCAAACTGAGTTCGAAAGAGCATATTCATTCATGATGGATTTTATCCTTGCCTTTATTCTCTCAGGGCTGCTTCTTGCAGTTTTGAAAAGATTCTCGTCAAGGGTTGTTGGAATGAAAAAGACGACGAGACTTAAATTGACGGATAAGATAGCCCTCACTTCATTATGGATGATCTTTCCAAGCAGACTGCTGGCCGAAAGTTTTACCAGCGGAGTTTATGGTACCGGCAGCTTCCTCACAGGAACACTGGGTTCATGGCTCAATACATTTTTACCTTCGGATCATCTGGCTTATGTCTTTTGGTGGCTATATTCAATTTCTCTCGGCACATTTTTCATTCTTCTGCCACTTACAAGGTACATGCATATCCCGATTGAATTATTCCTGATCTTCATGAGGAACTCAGGAATTAAGACTGGCGATAAAACCGGGACATTTTCAGAAGTACAAACATATTCCTGTTCATCCTGCGGTATTTGTATTGATAAATGTCAGCTGAGCAGCAGCGCTGGAATTAACAGTGTCCAGTCATCATACCTCATGAAAGCAATCAGAAATGATGACGATGTTTTTAATATTGCCCATAATTGTTTAATGTGCGGCAGATGCGACCAGTCCTGCCCTGTGGGAATAGAACTTATGCCAATCAGAATGATACAGAGGCGGGAGGGCGAAGGAAATGGAGATATGCGGACTATCTGGCGTGGTTACTTCAGGGAAAGGCAGAATCCTGCACTTGTCAGGGTACCTGAGGAGCCCTCATTTGGTTATCTCCCTGAAAAGAAATTCAGGCAAGCCGACGTATTATATTTTGCGGGTTGCATGACACATCTTACCCCTTTGATAAAAAACGCAATGGTAAAGATATTCACTGCAGCAAAAGAAAACTTTTATTTTGTTGATGAGGATGGTGGCGTTTGTTGTGGCCGTCCGCTTATGCTTGCGGGACAAGACAGGGAAGCACGGGAACTTATAAATTATAATTCAGAGATAATCTGGAAATCTGGGGCACATACACTTGTGACCTCATGTCCAATCTGTTACAAAATATTCAAGGAAAGTTACCATATCGGAGCAGAAGTTCTTCATCATACCCAATATATTAAGAGACTTATTGATGATGGGTCTCTGAGGCTCAATTATTCGCACAGGAAGGTTGTATACCATAACCCCTGCGAATTGGGCAGAGGATCTGGTGTATATAATGAACCACTGGATGTTCTTTCATTTGTTGCAGAACTTCAGAATACTCAATTTGATGGTCCAAACTCACTTTGCTGCGGTGGAAGTCTCGGTAATATCAAAATTGACACTGTCAGCAGAAACAAAATTGCTGCTGATGTCACTGCTGAACTTACAGCGTGTAATCCTGATGTTCTTGCAACAGCCTGTCCTCTCTGCAAAAGAACACTTGCAAATGCAACTGATTGTCAGGTAGCAGATATTGCAGAAATAGTAGCAGGAGAGATATCTCTGATACAAAGAAAAAAAAGCAGGATATCCGTGCTCAACATTAGGGAGCTGGCTGAGATATCCTGAAATTTATTTCCGGAATTTATTTTCAGTAATTTCAGTTCATCTGGAAAGATGCACTGGCAACCGTTTTGTCACCTCCTGTCTTAACAATATATGCTGTTACCGAATAGCTTCCTTTTGTGCTGTAATTCTTCATTATCAGATATAGATGACCGGTCGGAGTGGGGTTGCCTGAATTAATATCAGTACTGTAAGTTATGCCATCTTTTTTTATCACAAATTTAACAGGATTACTACTGAATTCTTCTGAACTCTCAAGTCTGAAGGCAACATTACCAGAGGTAGCACTGAATGTGCTTCCTTCACCATTTAAGGTGAAATCAGCATAATTGTAGGAGGTTCCGAAGGTAAGCTTGTCAACAAAAGTATCTGAACTCTTTTTTGTACATGAGCTGATTATCAGCAGTAATGCAACAAGAATAGTGAGATTAGTTAATTTCATAGATTATTTACGATCTAAGTTAATGGTGAAAAATAGAAAAAATATTATTATAAGATGCCCGGCAGCATGATATAAATCTGCTATTATTGGAAATTCACATGAAGAATATGTCATTTGAATCTTATCATAAGGAAGAATATTTATCATTGTTGTCTTTATCTTTTATTATTGAAGAATTTAAATTTAATTTGTAGGCATAATAGACAATTTGAACTCTGTTCTACCGTTTGAAGTGTATAACAAATTTTATGATGAGGAAGATGGCGAGAAAAACATTTGTTTTTATTTCTGTAATCACAGTCAGTATAATAGCTAATTCATGTGGCAATACAGCAGGTAAATCAGAAAAATCAACCAAAGATGAACCTAATAAAGTACAACAACTGGAGGACGGTACGATAAACCTCAAAATAGAAAAGGCTTTCTGTTATAATAATAAGGCAAATCCTTCATTCAATGCTGCAGAATGGAGTCTTGTTGTAAGAAAATCAGGACTTTATAATGTCTGGTTGTCGAGTGCTACCATTGACACTCTGGATCTTCAATATACCTCAAATGTAACATTGAATTTGCAGGACAAACAGTTGAATGTCAAACCTGTGAAAAACAGAATTGTTCTGAATGGGAGTGAAGTTAAATTTCCATATTTCAGAGCAGATTCATATCTGGGAGAATTATTTATTCAGGAGCCAGGAGAATATACTGTTACACTGATAAGTGAAAAGGTAATTGCCTGTTCAGATACTGTTTCTATCTCAC
>JAHEYW010000240.1 GCA_023251395.1 Bacteroidales bacterium | reverse complement strand
ATCTGATAAGTTTCAAACCGCCCTTTGGCTTTTGCATTCTTCTGACGCCATATTTTCAGAGTCAACTTCATCTTTTTTATGATTAGATTATAAATATTATTCGTTTATTGTCGTGCAGTCTTGGAGTCTTGGAGTCTTGGAGTCTGTGATCATCCATATTTTCAACTTTTATCTTTATACTTTTGTCTTTTATCTTTTATCCATCTCCCCTTCTCCCATTCTCCCCTTCACTCCAATTCGCAATCCGCAACCGAGCCGCAGGCGATCTCGGCGAAGCCAATCCGAAATTACTTATAGCTTCTCACCTTCATCTCAACTTCTTCAAATTTTAATTCTTCTTTATGAAGTACATGAGGTTTTCCCTCGCCTGAATATTCCCAGGCGGCAACATAGGTGAATTCAGCGTCATTACGAAGCGCTTCCCCGTCAGGGGTCTGGTATTCTTCGCGGAAATGTGCACCACACGACTCTTTCCTGTTTAATGCATCGGTTACAAGCAGCTCGGCAAGTTCAAGGAAATCGGCAACACGTCCTGCTTTTTCGAGATCCTGATTCAATTCATTAATTGTACCAGGAACATTCAAATCTCTCCAGAATTCTTCCTTTAGCTCATTTATAAGAGAAAGTGCTTTCTTCAGTCCCTCCTCATTGCGGACCATACCTGCATGATCCCACATTATCTTTCCAAGTCTTTTATGGAATGAATTTGCAGTTTGTTTGCCTTTTATTGATATAAGTTTGTTAAGTCTTTCAATAGCAGCTTTCTCAGCTTCTTCAAATTCAGGTCTGTCCGTTGCAATTTTTGCAGTTCTGATCTCATCTGCCAGATAGTTATTGATAGTGTTTGGCAGGATGAAGTATCCGTCACCTGCAGCTTGCATTAATGAACTGGCACCCAGCCTGTTTGCACCGTGATCTGAAAAATTTGATTCACCGATTGCATACAATCCCGGGATGGTTGTCATAAGCTCATAATCCACCCACAGGCCACCCATTGTGTAGTGACCAGCCGGATATATTCTCATAGGTTCTTCATATGGGTCTATACCTGTTATTGTATGGTACATTTCGAACAGGTTTCCATATTTGCTTTCTATTGCTTTCTTTCCCTGTTTATTGATTGCATCTCTGAAATCGAGATTGACTGCCAGTCCGGTTGGCCCCACTCCATACCCGGCATCACATCTTTCTTTTGTGGCTCTGGAAGCCACATCCCTTGGAACCAGGTTTCCAAATGCAGGATACCTGCGTTCAAGATAATAATCTCTTTCCTCATCTGGTATGCTGTTTGCGGGTCTCTTATCACCCTTGTTCTTAGGAACCCACATCCTGCCGTCATTCCTTAATGATTCGGACATCAGTGTCAGTTTGGACTGGAATTCATTCAGCTGTGGGATGCATGTGGGATGAATCTGAACAAAGCTTGGATTAGCAAAGAATGCTCCTTTTTTGTGTGCTTTCCAGGTCGCTGAAGCATTTGAGTTGACAGCAAGTGTTGAAAGATAATAGAGGGTACCATACCCTCCGGTTGCCAGTACTACAGCATGGGCTGAATGTCTTTCAATCTCGCCGGTAACAAGGTTACGGGTTATTATTCCCCGTGCTTTACCATCAATGATAACAAGCTCAAGCATATCCCGGCGAGGGAAGATTTTGACATTTCCTTTTTTTATCTGCCGGTTAAGTGATGAGTATGCTCCGAGGAGGCATTGCTGACCTGTCTGTCCTTTGGAATAGAAAGTCCTTGATACCTGTACTCCGCCAAATGATCTAGTATCAAGTGTACCACCATAGTCTCGTGCAAATGGTACTCCAAGGGCGGAAAAGTGATCGATTACCTGATTGCTCACCTCGGCGATACGATAAACATTAGCTTCCCTGGCTCTGTAATCTCCACCCTTGATCATATCATAAAAAAGCCTGTAGGCACTGTCATTATCGCTCTGATAATTCTTGGCGGCATTTATACCTCCCTGGGCTGCAACAGAGTGTGCCCTCCTTGGCGTGTCCTGGAAGCAGAAACTCTTTACACTGTATCCAAGCTCGCCAAGTGCAGAGGCAGCACCCGCACCGGATAAACCTGTTCCGACTATTATTATTTCAAGCTTTTTCTTATTGGCTGGATTAACAAGCTTGACAGAAGCTTTATAATTGGTCCACTTATTTGCCAGCGGACCTTCTGGTATCTTTGAGTTCAACTTTGTCATATCTTAATTTTTTCTTCTGTTTTAACTGAATTGCCAAATGCTTACAGAAATGAAAGCAAATCCTGCAGGAATTAAAATCGCGTAAATCAGTGCAACAATCTTCACAATCGGAGTCCATATTCTGTGATTAAGACCGAGTGTCTGAAATGCCGAATAAAGAGCATGGTACAGATGAAATCCCAGCAGTGTGAAACACACAAGATATATATAATTGTATGCCGGTATTTTGAATAGAGAATGGGCAACTGAATAAAAATTCTCTGCATCTCCTTTTACAAAGCCAAGCTTTATGAAATAGAAATTGAAAAAATGGAGGACAAGAAAAGTAAAAATTGTAGCCCCCGTCCATATCATGAATCTGGAAAAGAATGATACTTCAGATTTCGGTCTTGATGCATAGCCTACCGGCCGGGCAAGCCAGTTCTCGATCTGAAGCCAAATCCCGTATGAGACATGAATCAGGATCCCGGCGATGAGCACCACTTCAAAGATCTTTATAACCGGAAATGTCGCCATAAAATGGGCAGCTTTATTAAACGGCACAGGATCGCTTTTCAGGAGAAGCAGGTTGATCGCAAAATGGACAGGAAGGAACGTCAGCAGGAATAGTCCTGCCAGCGCCATTACAAATTTCCTGGAAATTGAGGAGAAAAGAATTTTATTCATTGGCCAAAAGATAATTAGAGTTTCCCTTACTGAATAAAGAAAATGTTGTTGTTAAAAATAACCGGATTAAACCGGAATAACAATGGCTCAAAATATGCTAATTAGCACCTTATCGGCACTTATTGTTCCTTATAGGTCGATAAACAGGATTTAGCTAATTTAGTAAAAAATTCTTCGTGTGAAAAAACATATTGTCATAAAGGGGAAAAAAATCAATTATTCTGATACAGGCCAAGGATCTCCGGTTATCCTTGTTCATGGATATCTTGAGACTTCGAAGATATGGGAATCTTTTGCAAAAAGACTTTCTGAACATTTCAGGGTGATTACAATTGATCTTCCCGGCCATGGGGATTCAGAACTTCCCGAGAATGCGGATTCACTGGAATTCATTGCCTCTGTCATTAGGGATCTTATTGATAGCCTGAGATCAGGAAAAGTTATTCTCGCCGGTCATTCCCTGGGAGGATACATAACTTTAGCTTTTCTCGACCTGTATCCTGAAAAGTTAAATGGATATTGCCTGCTTCATTCCCAACCATTGCCGGATACACCGGAATCAAAGGAAAAGAGGGAAAAAGAGATTAAGTTTGTATCTGATGGGAAAAGGGATTCATTTATTCCTGACAGCATCAGAAAACTATATGCACCTTTCAATCTTCTGCCAATGCAGGAATATGTAAAACATTCGACAGAGATTGCTTCAAATGTTTCTTCAGAAGGTATAATAGCTGTGCTTAAGGCAATGAAGGCCAGGCCTTCAAGAGTCAAGGTAATGGAGGCCGGGAACGTTCCGGGGTTGTGGATATTGGGCAGGTATGATAATCTGATCCTCTGTGACACTGTTCAGCAAAAAGTATCCGTCCCTGCCAACCTTAAGGTTACCATTCTCGAAAAGTCAGGACATATGGGATTTATCGAAGAAGAAGATACTTCCCTAAAAGTAATTTCTGAATTTATAGATGGATTGAAGAACTAGTTACACAGAGTGATACAGAGAAAACACAGAGTGGCACAGAGAGTCTTTGACAAAATTAGTATTCTCTGTGTACCTCAGTGACTTCTCTGTGAAGCTCTGTGTAACTGGTTTTGGATTTTATTTCTTCTCGAGAAAATCTACCGCATATTTCAGAGTGCCATCTATCTCCAGCCAGATGGGATAGAAACCTTTGTTATCTATAATATTTCTTGCGATATACGCTTTCAGCTGGGTATGTATTATTTTCCCTGAGGCTTTCAGTCCGTTATTATCAGCTTTTACACCGTTTTTAGCAGCAAATTGTACAAACTGATCGAGAAGCAGTTGTTTGTCGAGGAATTTTTCCATTTCGTTGGCCTCAGTATACTTCTTCAGGGTTTCCCTGTTGCTTTCAGTATATTTCAATGCAAACCTGTAAATAAGTCCTGAATTTCTTACTCTAAGAAAGTATGTCGAAATTCCTGTTGTATCAGCAGGAACAAACTTATCGGGCATTATTCCTCCTCCACCATACACTGTTCTGCCTGCAGGAGTAGTGAATTTGAGGGAATCTGCAAAATGAATACTGTCAGATACTTCAAATTCGCCATGTGCCATTCTGTTGCTCAGGTCTTCGTAGTATTTATCAACTCCGTTATTGTAAGGTTTTTGTATGGATCGTCCAGTCGGAGTATAATATCTTGCAACTGTCAGTCTTATGCCAGATCCATCAGAGAACATGACTGGTTCCTGGACAAGCCCTTTCCCGAAAGAGCGACGGCCAATGATCGTACCTCTGTCGTTGTCCTGAATAGCCCCTGCAAGGATCTCGCTGGCAGAAGCACTGAATTCATCAATAAGAACCACCAGGTCTCCTGACTTGAAAACTCCCGAACCGTTTGCAATTGCCTCATCCTTTGGT
>JAHEYW010000050.1 GCA_023251395.1 Bacteroidales bacterium | reverse complement strand
AAAAAGCTGTACAGAAGTGCAGCTTTTTTTTTGAATTAGATACCATGTATATCACCCCTTGTATACTATGTCTATACCTCGTACAACCCCTCCAGGGAGGGGAATTTCTAACAATATTTCCACTCTTTAAACCTTAAACATTGAACAATGAACCTTGAATTTTGAACCTAAGTTGGATATTGTCCTGGCCGAATATTACAGCTATTTTGGGCTATATCGAGCCTTTTCAAGGATTCCCTGAATATCGGTCTCTTTCATCATAATCCCCAGGGTCAGTCCTTTACTATTCTGCATATATAAATCTATTATTCTGAATCCCAGCCAGGTAGCGGCTTTCCCGGGAGACTCCTTGGTAAAATATGAGGTGAAAGGTGCTTCGTTTATGAGTTTTCTCTTTGTAAGCTGGTCAGTACTGAACAGAAGATTGTTTTCTACAAGATATTGCCACATCTGACCTTCATTATTCATGCAAAATTTCAGCTGTTCAGGTGTAAATCCAAAAACAAGGTTCTCCTGAAGTTCAGGAAGCATCGACTTCACAAAGTATAGCAGCTTGCCTTCATGAATGATCTCAGAAAGAACGTTATCATCTCTATAGCCTATATCTTTAAAGTTCCATTCTGTTGTAGCCCAGGCATACATACAATCGGGAACAATATTATTTGAATTCATTTTTGCAGCCTGATACTTATATATTCCCAGTGAGGGATAGAATTTATTCTCAGAGCCAAGATATTTATCAAGCCCTATTCCAAGGACTGAATCAGCAGTGATTATGCTGTTATTGAATCCTGAAATGTAGGTATAGATACCAGGTATTTTCTTCCCCGGAAAATAGTACCTGTAATATTTAAATGCAGATGTCAGTTGTTTCTCGACATCTAAAACATCCAGATACTTTTCTATCGTTACATTATAAACCTGATTATTCATTTTATCCGTACAGAACCGTGTCAAGCCATCGGTCCATGAGGAATCAGATTCTTCACCAATATTTATTACATAACCGAAGTATTTCAGGAAACCATCATACCTGGTACGTAGTGAAGGGATGGATTCTTTCAGTTTTGCAGGATTAGCGGAAAAAAGATCCATCTCAAGTCTTTTTATTTCGATCTCAACCTTTATGCCAGAGGTATTTACCCGGAAATGGTCCCTCCGGCATGAAGCAGGCAGGACAAATAAAAAGACTAATAATAAAACCTGAGATTGTAATTTTCTCATTTCAATTTATAATGAAAACGCTAAAATATAGAGTTTAATCTAATAAGAGTATGTGAAATGAATATTAATGCTACTAAAAATTCTGTTTATTATTTATTGCCTTTTCCAGCTGCCCTTATCTATAGAATGTAACTCCCGAAAAATATAATTTCGCGACAAAGTAGCTAAATATTAATAACCACCGGTGCAACCGGTGGTAGTTTGCCGCCACATGAACGAAAGCCCTGAAAGGGCGATATCCAATTAATCTAATAAGGCAACATTTAAATGTTGCACAATAACTTCCGGTTTTATTTGTTATTTTTACAATAGTGATTGTTCCTTATACCACACAGGATAAACTGTTTAATATTACTGCAATATGAATGTAACATCAAAAAATAAAAACAGGGTAAATAAAATAATTCTTTTTGTCCTCATTCTTTTTTCCTTCATCAGATTATCAGCCCAACAGACACAATCAGGCCAGTCTACCCATAATTTTGGTTTTGGGGTTTATGCTGAACCGGTGATAAGCTGGTTCTCAACAGATACCTGGGAAACAAAAAACAGCGGAGCCAGGGCCGGATTTGGTTTCGGTCTCAATTTTTTCAAATACTTTGCCAATAATTATGCGTTTTCAACAGGTCTCTGCATCACGAGCTCCGGGGGAAGACTCTTTAACGCGGGGGTGCAGACAATTCAATTCAATAATTTTACACAGGTAGTAGACGCCGGTGAGAAAGTGACATATAAGATCCAGTATCTTGGAATTCCTTTAGGATTTAAATTCAAATCAAATCAAATTGGTTATCTGACCTTTACCACCGATATCGGAGTTGACCCAATGTTTATGATCGGAGGAAAGGTTAACATTACAAACCCTCCAATAACAAATGAATCGGCAAAAAAAGAGCTGAATGCTTTCGATATCGGGTACCATATCATGCCGGGAATTGAGTATTCACTTGGCGGGACAACTTCTGTTATGATTGGAATTGGCTTTGAAAAGACATTTATGGATACTACAAAGGATATTACTTCCCTTAGCCAGCCAGAAGATAAGGTAACTAACAATCTTATAAAAGTAAGGTTTGGGATTAACTTTTAAATTCAATCTGTAATGAAGATAAGCATTGCCCAGCTAAATTTTCACATTGGTGACTTTGATAAAAACAAGCAGCTGATTTGCGATGCAATTAACAAAGCCAGGAATGAAGGATCGGAATTGATAGTATTCTCTGAGCTCTCGGTAACTGGTTATCCGCCACTTGACCTTCTGGATCATCAGGATTTTGTGGAAAGAAGTAACAATACAGTTTCTGAAATTGCTGTTGAATGTAAGGGAATTGCAGCAATTGTCGGTGCACCAACAATAAATGAAAATCCTGAGGGGAAAAAGCTTTTCAACTCGGCCCTGATGCTACTCGATGGAAAAATTTATTTCACCGTGAACAAGGCACTTTTGCCAACTTATGACATTTTTGATGAATACCGCTATTTTGAACCTGAGAAGACTTTTTCGGTTCTGAGTTATAAAGGCATGAAGATAGCCTTAACTATTTGCGAGGATCTATGGGATGAACAACCTTTTGATAATGAGTTTGAAAAGTCGAGGTTATATACAATTTCCCCGATGGATCAACTGGCAAAACAAAAGCCTGACCTTATTATTAATATTGCTGCATCTCCATTTTCCTATACCAGAATTGAAAACAGAAAAAGTATCTTCCGTAACAAAGCGTTGAAACACAATATTCCTGTTATTTCTGTTAATCAGACTGGTGCAAATACTGAACTGATTTTCGATGGCTCCTCAACTGTTATTGACAAAAACGGTATTATAATTCATCAGTTACCATTTTTTGAAGAATGTATTAAAACCTTTGATAGTGAGCCTTTATTTAAAACCAGTGGATTAAAAGGTGAAATTGAGTATGACATTGTGGAGCTGATCTATAAAGGGATCATAACCGGGATACGCGACTATTTTTCAAAATCAACTTTCACCAGGGCAGTTATCGGCTTATCCGGAGGTATTGACTCTGCAGTATGCCTTTGTCTAGCAGCTGAAGCACTTGGAAAAGAGAATACCCTTGCTATGATGTTACCTTCAAGATTTTCGTCAGGACATTCAGTAACCGATGCAGTGAAGCTTTCCGCAAATCTGGGTATTAAATATGAGATAATAAGTATTGAGAAACCATTCTCAGCTTTCGAAGAAGTTCTGTCTGATGTATTCAAAGGAAAGAATAACGATGTTACAGAAGAGAATATCCAGGCAAGGGTCAGAGCCATTCTGCTTATGGCAGTTTCAAATAAATTCGGACATATTCTGATTAATACTTCAAATAAGAGTGAAGCTGCTGTTGGTTATGGAACGTTGTACGGTGATATGGCCGGAGGTATATCTGTAATAGGCGATGTATATAAAACCGATGTTTACAGACTAGCCAGGTTCATAAACAGAAATGGCGAGGTAATTCCGGAAAATATCATTACCAAGGCCCCTTCTGCCGAACTCAGACCTGATCAGTTTGACACTGATTCACTTCCTGAGTATAGTTTACTGGATGAGATACTGTACCAGTATATCGAACTTCAGAAGCCGGAAGCCTCTATTATTTCGGCAGGGTATGACAGAAATATTGTCGACAGGGTACTCAAAATGATCAATTCAAATGAATATAAGCGCTATCAGGCGCCTCCCGTACTTCGTATTTCATCAAAAGCTTTCGGCGCAGGCAGAAGGATGCCCATAGTGGCAAAATTCAACTGATCCCGCTTTAAATCAGGATTTTCTGACGTTTTCAAGGATTCATATCCAGGTTGAATTCTCTGTCCGACAAATGTCATAACTGCAAATTTCTGTTATATTGACTCTTACAAGTACCTGATTGTGAATATGTTAAAAAATGTTAATTCATTTTTTATGTTCATTTTTTACTAACTTTGATATGTTATTTAACATGAAAATCATGCCTTATAAGGACTCATCTGTTGAACAATGTATTGATGGCACACATTCTCTGCTGAGGAGATTAAGTGAAAAGGAGAAAGAAATTCTTATACAGCATCATGCATATGCAAATTATAAGAAAGGTGAAGTTCTTCTCAAAGAGGGTGAAATACCGAGAGGAATGATTTGTCTGGTTTCTGGAAAGGTTAAGGTATTGAAGGAGGGTGTTGGAGGACGGGAGCAGATCCTCAGGATGGTAAAACCAAATGGGTTTATCGGTTACCTTACTGTATTTGCTGATAGTCCGTTTAATGCATCCGCCGTAGCACTTGAAGATTCCACAATCTGTATTTTTGAAAAGGACAGCTTCTTAAAAGTTATCCGCAGAAACTCCGATCTTGCACTCTCACTTATGAAAGCTTTGTCGGTTGAACTGGGCTTTTCAAACGACCGGACTGTCTCCCTGACTCAAAAACACATCAGGGGCCGGATAGCTGAATCACTACTTGTCCTCAAAGACACCTATGGTTATGAAAATGACGGGAAAACAATCAGGGTTTATCTGTCAAGGGAAGATCTTGCCAGTTTATCAAATATGACTACTTCCAATGCTATCAGAACATTATCAAATCTTGCTTCCGAAGAGATAATTGCACTTGAAGGAAGAAAAATAATGATTCTCGACTTCCATAAGCTTGAGAAAATAAGTGAATTAGGTTAGGTCTTATCCTGATCCGGCTGACGATCTATTTTGCCTTATTGTCTGAAAAATACCCTTTTTACCCTTGACGGAATCGAAGTCAATATCTCGTAAGGGATTGTCTCACATCTGTCAGCAACCTCCTCAACTTTAATATTTGTACCGAAGATCTCAGCTTCATCACCATCAGCAATATCAAGGGATGTTACATCAACCATGCACATATCCATACATACATTTCCAATTACCGGAACTCTTCTGTTTTTTATGAATATTTCCCCATTCCTGTTTCCCAGCTTTCTGTTCAGACCATCAGCGTAGCCAACAGGCAGGATTGCAATTACCCTGTTTCTGGATGAAACATCTGCGCATCCATAACCAACAGGTTCTCCTGCAGGTATCTTTTTAACCTGCGAAACACGTGTGACAAACCTGCCGGCAGGGATCAGATTAAGATTATTATATTTGCCTACCCCGTATATCCCGATTCCCGGTCTGACCATATCAAACTGGTACTCAGGAAAGCGAACAATTCCTGATGAGTTGAGGATATGTTTAAGGAATGGATAATCAAGTGCTTTATGTATTTCAGATGCCGTCCTGACGAAAATATCTGCCTGCTTTCTTGTAAAATCATCAAAACCAGGATCTTCAGAGGCTGCAAGGTGAGAAAAGACAGACGCAACCCTGACACATTCATTGAGTTTCAACAGTTTTATCAGCTCTTCTGATTCATCCGGCATGAATCCAAGTCTGTGCATTCCTGTATCTATCTTTATGTGAACCGGATAATCAATTAAGCCATGCCTTGATGCCACCTCCGAAAACTGTTTTAGTAACTGTAACGAAAATATTTCAGGCTCCAGATTATACCTGATCATCACTTCAAATGCTGAGGATTCTGGATTCATCACCATAACCGGAAGAGTAACTCCTGCTTCCCGAAGTTCTACACCTTCGTCAGCATAAGCCACAGCCAGGTAATCGATCCGATGGTATTCAAGAAGGCTGGCTATCTCAGCGGAACCTGCTCCATATGCAAAAGCTTTTACCATTGCCATGATCCTCGTACTTCCGGATAGAAAATGACGGAATTCATTCAGGTTATGTGAGACAGCGTCAAGGTTTGTCTCAAATACTGTCTGGTGAACCTGTTGTACAAGCAGTCTGCTGATCTTCTCAAACTCAAAAGATCGTGCCCCCTTCAGTAAGATCGTTTCATTCCTGAAATCGTTTGGAATAAAGTTATGTACAAACTCATCGGTAGAATGAAAGAACCGGCTTCCCGTTTTGAAAAATGAGCTGTTTGTCATCAGTGCTTTTCCGATCCCTATAAAACGGTCAATTCCAGCTTTATTAACCAGTTGTCCTATGCCTGAATAAAGTTCTTCTTCTCCCCTCCCGCTCTGGATAAAATCAGAAAGTATTAGTGTTCTTTTCCTGGTTGTTTGGGAATTAAGGTACTCCAGAGCCATTCCAAGAGAGCCAGGATCAGAATTATAATAATCCTCAAGTAACTGGCAACCGTTGATCCCGCTCTTAAGTTCCATCCTCATTGCAACAGCAACAAGGGACGACAGTCCCCTGGATATCAATGACGGAGAAATGCCAGCCGTCAGGCTTACCACTGCTGCAGTTACAGCATTTTCTACGGAGGCTCTGTCACTGAAAGGAATAGTGAACTTATGGCATTTACCATAATAACTTATCATTAGTTCAGAACCGCCTCCAGGAATGTTTTCCTTCTTAACAAAAACATCTGCATTCTGCTCCTCCAGCGACCAGCCAATAAGTACTTTTGAATTGTAATTGCTGTTCTCCGTTAAAATACGATGGATCAGCTTATGATCCCTGCAATAAATAATTTTCTTTGAGTCAATAAATAGCTTTAGCTTTTCATCCGCTTTTGCCCTCAGGTCAGGAAAATTTTCCTGATGTGCATCCCCGATATTTGTCATCACTCCTATTTCAGGATCAATTACTGCCTGGATCTTTTTCATTTCACCGGGGAAAGAGATCCCTGCTTCGAAAATACCTGCCTGAAACGAAGGTTCGAGTTTCCAGACAGATAAGGGAACACCAATCTGTGAATTGTAACTCTTTGGACTTCGTATAACAGGTACAGCAAGAGCCATTATATCGGCCAGCCATTCTTTTACAATGGTCTTTCCGGAACTTCCTGTTATCCCTATAACAAGTCCCTTATATTGTCTTCTCTTATATGAAGCAAGATCCTGAAGTGCTGTTACTGAGCTTTCAACCTTTATGAAAGCTCCCTCCTGAAATATAGAAATATCTTCCGGAAGGTTTTCAACAATAAATATCCTGATCCCTTTCCGGTATAGTTGCTCCACGAAGGTATGTCCGTCATGATTTGGACCCTTAATTGCAAAGAAAGCTGATTCAGAAGTAAAATTAAAAAGCCGGCTATCGGTTAACAGCTCTTTTACCGGAAGATCAGATTTTCCAAAAAGCTGACCTTTTATTACAGATGCTATTTCGGAAGTGATGATAGTCATTCAGAATTGGTTTCAGATTAAACAAGACCCGGAAAAATCCATTATCAACCTCTGCCCTGGGATGACTTATTCAATGCCTTGTTATAACAGGAACGGCAGAGCGGTTCATAAATATCCTTTTCACCTAGCAGCACAACTTGCTCTTCACTTGATTTCCTGTGAGAATACTGTGCGAGGTTCCCGCAGCGCATACATATGGCGTGTACTTTGGTTACATACTCTGCAATAGCAAGAAGCGCTGGCATCGGACCAAAAGGTTTACCCATAAAATCCATATCAAGACCTGCGACCAGGACTCTTATACCATTGTCTGCCAAACTATTACAGACATCTACAATGGATTCATCAAAAAATTGAGCTTCATCGATACCCACAACATCAACATCTCCGACAAGTAAAAGTATGGAAGCAGGATTATCGACAGGCGTTGAATTTATGGATTTCTCATCATGAGAAACGACACGTGTTTCGGAATATCTTTTATCAAGTGAAGGTTTGAATATCTCGACTCTCAGACCGGCAAACTGGGCTCTCCTTAGTCTTCTGATCAGCTCTTCAGTTTTACCTGAGAACATCGAACCTGAAATCAGTTCGATGGAACCTCTTTTTCCTTCATACCGTACCGAATTCTCAAGAAAATCCATTTTAATCTTAAAGAGTTATTAAAAAGCAAATTAAAAACTTAATTCAACGGGACTTTTAGAATATTAGTTACTTTTGCAATATTAAAGAAAATGGTTCGTTTTATTCATATTCATAGGCATGGATTTCAATACAACCATCGATATTATTATCAAAGATCTCCGGGAAGCCCGTGAAATCATAGATGACTTCAAAAATTATCCCGGTGTACCTGAATTACAGGTAGAACTTGCCAAATCCAAATGCAAAAGCGCAGAAGAGATTATAGCACTCCTGAAAACGATCAAAGCATCTTCTCCACCGAAAAAGAGTGAAAATACTTTGCAGTCTGCTCCCAAAGAAAAACAGAAGGAACAGATCCCCGAACAGAAGGAAAGCGAGATTGCCTCTGGAAAATCTCAATTATCAAGCTCTTCCGGGTCTGCCTCAAAAACTGATCTTTTCGAAATAAGTGAAGATGATGATTCTGACGTGGCGGCAGAGAAACCAGTTTTGACAGGAAAAGACAAATCTAAAAAGCTGGAAAAAAAAGAAGAGGAGCCAGTTGAAACAGGTACTCCTATCTGGTCAAAGTCAGTGGATAAAACATCCGAATCAAATATAATCGCCGATAAATTCAGTGGTGGCACAAGCACATTGCATGAACAATTCGGAGCAACAAAAGGAGAAGAGGACATTTCTTCAAAACATAAATCACTACCTGTGGATGATCTGGGTGAAGCGATCGGAGTTAATGATAAATTTCATTTTATAAGAGAGATCTTCAATGGAAATCAGGCTTCATACCTGGAGGCAATTGCAAAACTCAATGAAGCAGAAAGTATGGCTGATGCGAAAGCAATTATAATGAGTTATACAGGTGACAGTCAAGAAAATGAAGCCATAAAACAATTGTTAGATCTTGTAAAACGCAAACTGGGATCAGATGAGTAAGCTTTTCCTGGTTCCGACACCAATAGGAAATCTTAAAGACATTACTCTCAGGGCTATTGAAATACTGGAGCAGGCTGATCTTATCCTTGCTGAGGATACACGGCATGCGAGAAAACTTCTTTCACACTACCATATAGAGACTCCGGTACATTCACATCACATGTATAATGAACATAAAAGTGCAGATGCAATCGCCGCTAAAATATCTGCCGGACAAACAGTTGCGCTGATTTCAGATGCCGGAACACCGGGAATATCCGACCCGGGGTTCCTTCTTGTCCGCACATGTGTTGAAAAAGGTATACCTGTCAAGACACTTCCCGGTCCTGCAGCTTTTATCCCGGCTCTTATAAATTCAGGTTTGCCTTGCGACAGGTTCTGTTTCGAAGGCTTTCTGCCCCAGAAAAAGGGAAGGCAGAAAAAACTTGAAGCATTAAGATCCGAAACAAGGACAATGATTTTCTATGAATCACCTTTCAGACTGGTCAGGGCTCTTGAGGAAATGTCAGCTGTTTTCGGAAATGATCGCCAGGCATCTGTATCAAGGGAACTTACCAAGATTTACGAAGAGACACTAAGAGGCTCCCTCATATTTCTTTCTGACCATTATAAGAATAATCCGCCCAAAGGTGAGATAGTAATAATTGTTGCTGGGAATAAGTGAACCGCAACTGTTGATCTCCGATGAAAAGGATCCTGTACTCCATAATCATCTTATTGTTTGGCTGTAACATCAGCGGCCAGGTACTGAAAGGTACAATTAAGAATTCTGGTGGAGAGCCTTTGCCATATTCAACTGTTTATATAAGGGAGCTCAGGCAGGGCACAACATCCAATACAAAAGGAAATTATGAGATTCGTCTTCCCGACGGCAGGTTTACGGTAATGTTTCAGAGCCTGGGATATGCACCCGAAATAAGAGAAATTTCAATTTCAAAAAATATAGTCACAATCAATATTTCACTTCAGATCCAGTACTATGAAATACCGGAGGTCAGGATTACAGCATCCGGAGAGGATCCTGCATATGGGATAATGAGAAAAGTAATTGGTCTGGCACCTTACTATCTGAACGAAATAAGTCATTACAAGGCAGAAGTTTATCTGAAAGGAAATCTGACAATAAATAAAATACCAAGACTCCTTCAGAAATCGATTGCGATCCAGGAAAGGAAGAGTTCAGGTACTGATGCCGGCAAAACGCGGATTAAACAAGGCGACTCTTATGTGATGGAATCAGTCAATGAGATTGAATTCATCGCACCCGATAAATATACTCAGAGAGTGATCTCACAACAGAGCACCTTTCCATCGGAGGGGAACAGTATTTCTCCGATGGATTTTATTAAGGGAAGCTTCTATGAACCTATTATTGCAGATATGGCAATATCACCGCTTTCTCCTGCCTCTTTTTCACACTACAGGTTCAAATACCTTGGATCCACTCCCCAGGGGAACTTCATTATCAATAAAATAGAAGTGATCCCCAAAAGAAAAAGCCAGCAGCTATTCGAAGGTACAATCTTTATTGTAGAAGATCTGTGGTGCCTCCACAGCGTTGACCTTACAAATGAAAATATCGCAGGTAAGGTACGGATCCAGCAATTATTCATACCGGTACAGAATGATATCTGGATGCCTGTAAGCGATAAATTCGAAATAGCTATCAGTATCATAGGAATAAGGGCAGATGTTGGGTATGGAAGTTCAATTAAATACACAGTTGTAAACCAGAATACCACCTTGAAGAAGCCTCAGAACATTGCACTGTTCTCGGGAGGCAAAACCAATACTGTCAAAGAATTGGCTGATACGAACAAGACGAGAACCAGGAAGCAGATTGAAAAAATACTTTCAAAGGAGGAGTTGTCCAACAGGGATATGGTAAAACTGGCAGGATTAATGGATAAGGAATCAAAAAACACACAGAGCGATAGTGCTAAAAAGAGCCTGGAGATAAAAGAGATGGTTACACAGGTTGTTGAAAAGGATGCTGCTAAAAAAGATAGTTCATATTGGTCTGAAATAAGACCAATACCGTTGTCTGACGCCGAGTATAAGAGTCTTAAAATAAGGGACAGCATAAAAGCTGAGTTACAAATCAGAAATACAAAAGGTGATACATTGAAAACACCTGGCAAACATTCCAGCAAATTCGCTAAAATATCAAAGGAAATCAGTTTTGGACACACCTGGTCTGATACAACCGGAACAAGTTTTACTTTCGGTGGACTGGTAAAGCTTTCAAGTCTTAGCTTCAATCCAGTTGACGGATTTCTATACGGAACAGATTTCAGATTCTCACAAAGGATTAATAAATCAGGCAGTATAACTATTTCCCCCTGGGTAAGGTATGCGTTCAGCAGTCAGCAGCTAAACTGGAAAATTAGCAGCCAGTACAGGTTTGATCCTATGAGTCAGAGCAATGTATATCTGAGGACAGGAATCTCCAGCAGGGAGATTACCAGCAGCAGTGGAGCAGATCCCTTTCTGAATTCCATTTACTCCCTGTTCTTCAAGGAAAATTATATGAGGCTTTATCGTAGTAGTTATCTGAATCCCGGACTCAGGTCTGAGATTTCAAACGGTTTATATACAGAATTCGGTCTGATGCTGGAAGACAGAAAACTCCTTGCCAACACTACTGATTATAGTTTTATCAGTACTTCAAAGCATTATAAAGACAATATTCCGGAAAATGAAATATTGAAAACCCTGGTGAGCCCATTTAACCTTTTACAATCCCAAAGACATGGTGACTTTTATTCAACAATAACTTTCACGCCTAAACAGAAATACAGGATTAGACGGGAAAGAAAAATCCCAATGGGCTCTGACTGGCCAACTTTCTCACTTACCTGGAAGCACGGGATAAATGAATTTCCGCAGGATATAACAGGATGGAGACATTTTGATATGATCAGGTTTGAGGCTTCCAAAAACAAGGACCTTGGGGCAATGAGTGAGTATTACTGGATCTTCCGGAGCGGTGGATTTATCAATAATAAAAATGTCCCATTTTATGATTTCTTCCATTTCAGTTCACAGCAATTACCTGTCCTGCTGAATAATTACAGGGATGCTTTTATGATTCCGGGTTATTATTCACTTAGTACGAGGGAGCTTTTTGCAGAGGGTCATATAAAATATACGACACCATATCTTGCTTTGAAGTTGTTGCCGGGATTGAGCAATACCTTAATACGTGAAAATGTAAGCGGTTCTCTGCTTTGGTCCCGTTATCAGAAGTGCTATACCGAAATTGGTTATAGTCTCAGTGAAATCTTCCTTATCGGAGAAGCAGGGGTTTATGCCGGGTTTGACAACCTGAATTTCAGAAGCGTCGGGATCAAGATCGTTTTGCAGATAAACTAGGGACACGATGGAAAATCAATTTAACCGCAAAGAGCGCTAAGTCCCCATAGCTATCGGGACTAAACTTTGTGAACTTTGCGATCCGCCATCTGGCGGATATGAACTCTGCGGTTAATGGATTTCGGATTTGTCCATCGTAACCTTTTCTGAAAACCGAAGCTTCAGTGAAGGTTTTGGCGAAGGTGAATTGAGATAACTTTACCTGCTATGCGAATGGAGGTTCGGATCCAAAGTCATTATCATCGAACCCGCTGCTGCCAAGCTTTTTAAGATCATCATTCATTTTTGATCCTATAGTCATACTTTGTTTCCCGTTAGAAAATTCATTTGACCCTTCAATATCAAAATCTTCAATATCAAGAAACAAAGCTTTTTCCTCCCTGAACCTGAGTCTTACGTCATCAACAGGACCGTTCCTGTTCTTCGCAAGGATAATTTCAGCAATACCCTTTGTAGATGAGCCATCCTCAAATTCGACAATGCCGAATTTTTCCTGTCTGTGAATAAAGACTACCATATCTGCATCCTGTTCAATTGCACCTGATTCCCTCAGGTCGGATAATTGAGGCCTTTTTGAACCACCTCTCAACTCGGCTGACCTGTTCAGCTGTGAAAGTGCAATTACAGGAACATTAAGCTCTTTTGCAATACTTTTCAGGGACCGGGAGATATTGCTCACCTCTTGTTCACGGCTTCCAGAGTTCTGGGGACCAGTCATAAGCTGAAGATAGTCAATGATCACCAGGTCAAGTTTATGCTGTGCCATGAGGCGCCGGCTCTTTGCCCTTAATTCTGTTATTGTAATGGCAGGAGTATCATCAATAAAAATAGGTGCCTGTACAAGCCTTTTTATCCTTGAGTCGAGCTGTTTCCATTCCTCCTCATTTAGTCTTCCATTTTTTATTTTGTTTCCCGGTATGTCGGTTTCTGATACAATTAGTCTGTTAACAAGCTGAATGGAAGACATCTCACAGGAAAAGATTGCCACTTTTTTACCGTGGTCAATTGCCATATTACGAGCCATTGAAAGAGCAAATGCTGTCTTACCCATTGATGGTCTGGCAGCTATAATTGTGAGTTCAGCTTTCTGCCATCCGGAAGTCAGTCTGTCGAGCTTTGTAAAACCTGACGGTATACCGACAAGTGCATCCTCCCTTTTTCCAGCCTCTTCAATTTCCCTGATTGCATCCTTTATTACCTCATGGATCGGGGAAACTTCCTTTTTGATGTTACCTTCTGCGATCTGGAATATTGAATCTTCAGAATAATCCAATAGTTCTGTGATATCGTAAGTGTCATCGAAAGACCTGTTCTGAATTTCAGTTGCAACCCTTATTAGTTCCCGCTGAATATATTTCTGTGATACAATACGTGCATGGTATTCAACATGTGCCGCGGAAGCGATCTTTGATGTGAGCTGGGTCAGGTATACTGGTCCGCCAACACTCTCCAGTTCATTTGTAGCTCTAAGTTCTTCTGTTACAGTATACAGATCCACAGCAAACTCTCTCGCCGAAAGGTCAGCTATTGCCCTGAATATTTTCTGATGTGACTCCTTATAAAAACTCTCTGCTTTAAGAATATCGAGTACAGTTATTACTGCTTCCTTATCAAGCATTATTGCTCCAAGAACTGCCTCTTCCATATCCACAGCCTGTGGTGGTACCTTACCATAATCAGGCATTACCGTAATTGCCGGTCTCTGAGGTTGACGTTGTTTTGCCATTAATGTATATTACTGTATTATAACTACTTATGATAATGAATAAATTATTATCCGATTGCTATCAAAGGTATTAATTAGGAGATACGGCTGTCAATTTTCAGAATGTTTTATTACAAACATATAATGTTTAAAACTTGTTGAAAAAGGGAGCTAGAGTTTGAAGTGAACTAAAGTGAGCTTAAGTTTGGAGTTAGTATTTAACTCTGGGCCTTTAGTCACTTTAGTCACTCTTCACAGCTGGTATTTGAAAACCTTATGGTATTTTTACTTGAAATATCAGGAGATGGTCATTTTCCCCAGATCGAAGATTAATATTGGTTTAAGAATCACAAGGAAACGTCAGGATGGTTATCATGATCTGCAGACCATTTTCTATCCAGTAAGTCTTTGTGATGCAATTGAGTTTATTGTCCCGAAAGAAAAGATTCCAGATGATAACCTTTTTGTTACCGGTTTCCACGCAGGTGACCAGGCACACAATAATCTTGTTTTCAAAGCAATAAAGAAACTGAGGGAAAGTTCAGATTTCCCATTCCTTAAAGTACATCTCCATAAAGCTATCCCTATGGGAGCCGGACTGGGGGGCGGATCATCTGATGCATCGTGTATACTGAAGGCGTTAAACAGGCATTTTGAGTTAGGGATAAGTGTTGATATGCTAAAAAAAATCTCACTTGAACTTGGGAGTGACTGTCCCTTCTTTATTGATAATGTTCCGGCATATGCCGAAGGAAGAGGTGAAATACTTAAACCTGTCAGGTCACTTCAGGATGGATTCCACCTGATGCTGGTCAATCCGGGAATTCATGTAAATACCAGGGATGCATATAGTCATTGTAAACCTGCTGTACCGGAAACAAGTCTTGTTGATCTGTATAACAGGAATATTGAGGAATGGAAAGACACAATATTAAATGATTTTGAAGAGCCAATCTTCAGTCTCTATCCGGTAATAGGGGAACTGAAAAAGACCATATATAATATGGGTGCAATATACAGCTCGATGTCCGGCAGCGGATCAACTGTATATGGAATATTCAACCAGATCCCTTCAGTTCCTGATAATCTTAAAAAGAAAGTGATCTTTTCAGGGAAGCTTTAAGGTAGTAAGACTTTCTATTCCAGTTCTGCAAGAAGAGTTCCCTTGGAAACTTTATCTCCTTTTTTGACATGTATTGCTTTAATCCTGCCTGGAATTGCTGATTTAAGTTTATTTTGCATCTTCATGGCATCAAGGATCATAAGTTCATCATTCTGTTCAACATCCTGACCTACATTAATCATGATCTCCAGGATAGTACCAGGTATAAAACTCAGTATCATTTTCTGGTTGGCAGGTGCATAAAGCTTCCTGTTTTCAAATTTCTTGCTTAGACGAGTCTTGTACAGACTGGTGTCAATATTAAGGTACTTGAGGTTATTGTGTTTTTCCATCTTGAGCTCAGTTGTTAAAGTATTTTACCAATTATTATGAAACATGACATGTTAAAAAGGAGGAAGTCCATGTTTCTTTTCAGGTAGTGAAATAACTTTATTCTCAGACACTTCAAGTGAATGCATCAGTATCTTCCTTGTTTCACCCGGTTCAATTACAGCGTCAACATATCCGCGTGATGCTGCTACATATGGATTAGCAAATTTATCCTTGTATTCCTGAACCTTCTTTTTCCTCATTTCATCAGGATCAACAGCAGAAAGGATCTCCTTCCTGAAAATAATATTTGCTGCTCCTTCAGGGCCCATAACGGCAATCTCTGCACTTGGCCAGGCATAAACAAAATCAGCTCTCAGATGGCGGGATGACATTGCAATATAACCTCCGCCATAAGCTTTCCTGATAATAACTGTCAGTTTGGGAACAGTAGCCTCACTGTATGCATAGAGAACTTTAGCCCCATGGCGGATAACACCTGCATGTTCCTGATCAACGCCCGGAAGGTATCCCGGAAGGTCGACGAATGTAATTATCGGAATATTGAATGCATCACAGTACCGGATGAACCTGGCGGCTTTATCTGATGAATCCACATCAAGTACCCCTGCCATTTCAAGTGGCTGGTTAGCAACAAAGCCGGCTGTCCTTCCACCCATACGTCCGAATCCAATCACAATATTCCTGGCATATAGTTCCTGTATTTCAAAAAAGTCAGAATTATCGACAACTGCCCTGATCACATCCTTCACATCGTATGGAAGGGTTGGATCATCAGGCACTATTTTCCCTATCTGAAATTCCGGTTTAGGTTCGGCCGGTTCAAAGGCCCTTGCTTTTCTTTTATTATTCCATGGAATGAATGTTATAAGCTTTTTTATCTGTTCAAAACACTCATCCTCACTCATTGAAAAGAAATGTGCATTACCGGTTAACTCACTATGTACCCTTGCGCCTCCAAGTTCTTCCATGGAAATCTCCTCCCCAAGTACTGTTTTGATCACCTCCGGTCCTGTGATGAACATTTTTGAAATATTGTCCACAACAAATACGAAATCGGTGAGTGCAGGAGAGTAAACAGCACCTCCTGCGCATGGTCCAAGAATTACAGAGAGCTGAGGAATGACTCCGCTTGAAAGTGTATTACGGAAGAAGATCTCACCGTAACCTGCAAGCGAGTTAACCCCTTCCTGAATCCTTGCTCCACCCGAGTCATTTATACCAATCAGAGGCATTCTCATTTTGAGAGCATGATCCATAATCTTCGTTATCTTCCTTGAATGCATCAGGCCGAGAGATCCTCCGGCTACAGTGAAGTCCTGTGCAAAGATCGCAACTGGTGCCCCATAA
>JAHEYW010000049.1 GCA_023251395.1 Bacteroidales bacterium | reverse complement strand
CCGACCTTGCTTCTCGACCTTATATCCTCTGTAAATCCAGATTCGGTGACATACGACGGAACTATTGTGGATTTCTCTTCACCACGCTGCATATTAGACCAGGTGAGGTAATTGTTATCAGGACTGAGTCGCATCGCTCTCATCATACCAGATCCGGCGGAGATCTCTTTTGGTCTTGCCGGCAGAAGCGCTTTTGCTTCTTTCTCTGCCTTTTCCCTTTTATCTTTCCTCTCTGCAAGAACCTTGATGAGGAACATTTCACTGTTATTCAGCCATTTGTCATTCGGATTACTGAGAGTGGCTTCATCTGGTCTTTCCCTTGTCTGGCGGACTTCAGTAAGCTGTGTGACAGTTCCTGAAGCAATATCCCATGAAAAGAGATTATTTCCGCTCTGATAGATAACCCTGTCCTCGTTTTTGCTGAAGACAGGACTGGTCTCAATTGCAGTGGTGGACGTGATCTGTTTTGAGGTTCCTGATTTTATATCGAGAAGAAAAAGATCCCCGTTTTTCGAATAAAGCATCTTTGTTCTGGCTTTGTTATAAGTTCCGGAGAAAGAAGTAAGGTTCTTCTTCTCTTCGAGAGTTACTTTTTCCGGCTTCATATTTTTCAGTGAAACAGAATATAATGACGGAGTCTGCTCCATCTCCGGATTCCAGTTAAAATAGAGTTTGTTGCCAGCCGGACTCCATTGAGGGGTAGTGGGAGAGTAGCCGGTAAACTTTTCTCCCTGCATTATCTTATCGATGGTGAGGGAACTCTGGCCGTAAAGACTGGATATATTGGATATGGATCCGGTAATGAGAAGAATGATAATTAAGATCTTTTTCATGGATGAGGCATTAAAAATGAATAAAGGCTAAAATTATCAATTCTTGACGAAATCCAAAGAAAGACGGAAGTCCGAAGTCCGAAGACGGAAGTTAAAAGTCTATAAAGTCGGAAATCCGAAATCCGAAATCCTCTTCGCCATCCGAATCCGCCGGTTGGCTGAGATGGATGGAAATCCCTTAACCGCACGCTGCACGCCGCTCGTCCTTCTTCTATATTCCGCTGAAATCGATATTCTCAAACCTCATTGACGGGATACGGAAGGAGCTTCCTTCTTTTATATCATTTCCGACCTCTGCAAGGTTGAAGAACAACTCATTCATGTTGCCGGTGATATTCATCTCATTTATCGGATGGACTATCTTACCATCTTCGACGAGAAATCCTTCAACGCCATAAGAGAAGTCTCCGGTAGAACCATTGCAGTTGCCGCCGTTAAACCCTGTAACAAGAATAACTTTCTTTAATGAATTGACCATGGTGGCCATATCTCTTGTTCCAGGAGTGACAATTACATTTGAGTTGCTTCCTGAGGTGGGTTTCATTCCCAGCTTCCTGCCATAATAGGTATCGATATAGTAATTTTCGAGTACTCCGTTTTCCAGAATAGGTCTCTTTACAGAAGCAAGTCCTTCACCATCAAATAGTCTAGAGCCGGGAGCTGAAGGAATTGACGGATCATCAATTATCGTCAGCAGTTTTGAGCCAACCGGCTTGTCAAGCTTACCTGCAAGGAAAGACTGTTTCAGATACAGACTTGAAGCCTGGAGTGCATTGTAAAATGGATCCAGAAGATTCCCGATTGCCATATTATCAACTATCATTGCGTACCGGCCTGATTTTATCTTTCGGGGATCAAGCTTCCGTATAGTTCTTTCGAGAGCTTTTTTTCCGATTCCGGTTTTTATCAGCTTATTAAGGAAGATGGCATTTTCGTACCAGTAATCAGATGGACGGCTTGTTTCGCCTTTCATTGATACCGATGCGGAAAGCGATACCCCGCTGTCTGCACTGTCTCCCCTGAAGCCATTGCTGGCAACCATAACCGAATTGCTGATTCCGTCGGAGTAATATGCACTTACAGATATGATCCTTTCATCCAGTCCGAAAGCTTCATCGTGTATCTTTGTTGCCATGTCGATTTTCGTTTTGGCATCGACTGCATCCAGCGATTTATCAAGTTTACCCATGTCACTTCCGCTGCCCTTATAATATAGTTCAGGTTCCGGAAGCATTCTGAATTCATCTTCTGCAAGGTACCTGGTAGCTGCAATAGCATCAGAAGTGAATTTTAAGAGATCTTCTTTCTTCAGCCTGTTGGTTGAATGAGCTGAATATTTTTTATCAACATAAAGTGACAATGAGAGACCAAGGGTATTGGATTCTGTCAGTCTGTCAATCTGTTTATTTCTTATCTCGATGTTGTTCCTGCGACTTTCATCTATCGAGACAGATACCTGCTGTGCCCCGTTTTTCAGGGCATGTTCTATGACCTGGTCAGCAAGCTTATATTTTTCGTCTGTTGTCATTGTGATTGATTTTTAAGGTTTATGCATTTGTTCCGCCCACGGTCAGTTTTTTGATCTTTACAGTAGGAAGTCCCATTGTTACCGGAACACTCTGACCATCTTTTCCGCATGTCCATGTAGAACCTGAAAGCAGAGTATCATCGCCTGCCATTACAATGTCAGCGAGAGCCTGCGGACCATTGCCAATGATATTGATGTCTTTGATCGGTTTTGTAAGTTTCCCATTTTCAATCAGATAGCCTGATTTAACAAAGAATGTGAAATCACCTGCACCGATATTGACCTGCCCGTTACTGAAATTATCTACATAGATACCTTTTTTAACGCTTGCAATTATTTCCTCTTTTTTATGAGGACCATTCTCCATCCTTGTACATCTCATTCTTGGGATTGGAACACGTCTGAAATCCTGTCTCCGGCCATTGCCGGTCGGTTTAACTTTATAATAGTTTGCGCTTATCCTGTCGTGCAGATAGCTTGTAAGAATACCATTTCCTACCAGGGTTGTTTTCTCTGTCGGGTTACCTTCATCATCGAAATTCAGTGAACCACGGTCTGATTGCATTGTTCCGTCATCCACAATTGTTACGAAGTTCTCGGCAACTTTCTTACCCATCTTATCCGAGAAGATAGATGTCTTCTTCCTGTTAAAGTCTGCTTCAAATGCATGACCTATTGCTTCGTGAAGCAGTATGCCCGATTCTCCGGCGCTCATTACCACTTCCATTTCCCCTGCCCTGGGTTTCCCTGCATCGAAAAGCAAGGCGTTCTTCTCAACGACCTCTTTTGAAAGAGTATCAACAAGCTGATCAGTGAGGAACTCAGATCCCTGTCTTGCAGAACGTGAAACCCCGAAGTTCTCAACATGGCCATTCTGCTCCATTATGCTTGTGATATACATATAAACCATGGGGCGATAATCCCATGCAAGCCGGCCTTCTGAATTGTAGAAAAGGATATATGAAGTTGAATCACCTATAGTTGCATTGACCTTTGAAACTCTCTTATCAGCAGCGAAGATCTTATCATTTACCTTCTGAAGGAAAGGTATTTTTTCCTTTATTGATGTGTTCTCCCAGGATGTTTTGACCGGGTAGTAATTCGGGGCAGAGAGCTCTTCGATGTTGACAGAGACATTTTTGCCAGTACTGTTGGCAATATTGGCTGCTGTTCTGGCTGCTTTCAGCATTGCCTCCGGGGTTACATTTTCAGAAAAGGCAAAACCGGTCTGGTCACCTTTCAGGACTCTTATTCCCACACCGAATCCGATGTTGGAGTAAGCCTGGTTTACTTTTCCGTCCTCAAGAGTACTGTAGTTATTAATTGAATGCTGGAAATACAGATCTGCATAATCAGCACCTTTTTCCATTGCTGCCCTGATGAGCTCGTTGAGAAGTTCAGGTGTTACCTCGAAATGATTCAGATAATTTTCCGAGTCTTTGGAGAGAGTGACACCCGTACATGATTGAAGGAAAGGCGGTAATAATACAGTTCCTGCAACTGTTATACCGCCGATTTTTACAAAATCCCGTCGGTTAAAATTCATGATTAATAGGGTTAGTTAGATTCACTAAATTTCATAACAATTATCCTGAATTCAAAAGAAGTACAGAATTTTAACACCGTGTTAACATAAGTTTACTTCTGATTGATTAATAAACAGGCGACAGGAAGAAGAATTCAATGTTCAAAGTTCAATGTTCAATGTTCAAAGAAACTCCTTGAACCTTGAATCTTAAACCTTGAAGATTTTGCCGCGCACCGCAAGCCGTACTTTTCACCTCTGTGTAATTTCTTAATTAAAAACATGGAAAACTAACCATTTTCTTTCCCGGCTGTTATCTTTACATTAGAAAACCTGATTTTCACATGATCAATTCTATCTGAACGAATTGATTCAAAATTACTGATATGGAATACATAAGATTTGGCAACACAGGAATGAAGGTATCAAGAATTTGTCTTGGTACGATGACCTACGGGAAACCTACGGACCGCTGGCAATGGGCTCTGAAGGAGAAGGAAAGCATACCTTTCATTAAAAAAGCCCTTGAACTGGGGATAAATTTCTTCGATACAGCAGACATATACTCCTATGGTGCGAGCGAAGAGATTGTTGGTAAATCATTAAAAGAATTCGCTAAACGGGATGAGCTTGTTATCGCGACCAAAGTATTCAATCCAATGAGTCAGGATCCAAACGACCAGGGACTGTCAAGAAAACATATTATGGCTTCCATCGATGCCAGTCTGAAAAGACTTCAGACAGATTATGTAGATCTTTACCAGATCCATCGCTGGGATTATGATACTCCAATTGAAGAGACTCTGGAGGCACTCCATGATATCGTAAAAGCCGGAAAGGCAAGATACATCGGCGCATCTTCAATGTTCGCATGGCAGTTTGCCAAAGCATTGTATACTTCGGATCTTCATGGCTGGACAAGGTTTGTTTCAATGCAACCGCATTATAATCTTATTTACAGGGAAGAGGAGCGCGAGATGATCCCGCTTTGCAGAGATCAGAAGATTGCTGTAATTCCATGGTCCCCGCTTGCAAGAGGTTTGCTGACAGGTCCAAGGACTAAGGAAAGAACCGAAACCCACAGGGCACAAACTGATCAGTACAGCCGTATGATGTATACATCGGATGATGATTTTGAGATTGTAAAGAGGGTGACAGAGATAGCCTCAAAAAGAGGACTGCCGAATGCACAGGTGGCAATGGCATGGTTGCTGAGCAAGCAATTTATCACCGCTCCGATAGTAGGTGCCAGCAAACCCGGACACCTGGAGGATGCAGTAGCGGCAATAAATGTCAGGCTTAGTGATGAAGAGATTAAAAAACTAGAGGAACTTTATACTCCTCATCCAATACTGGGACATTCTTAGAAATGGAGTGAGATTTAAAATAAATACTTTATTACACAGAGAAACACAGAATACTCCTTCGCTACATCCTTCGCTAAAGCTACGGATGTTGAAGAAAGCTACGGTGTATGAAAAAGTCACAGAGAATCACAGAGATAATCACATGAAAATGTATCTCAGTGTAACTTTGTGTTCCCGATAGCTGTCGGGACTCTGTGGTTCTCTGTGTAACTAATTAAATATTAACTATGTATAGCTACATCTTCAGGTTTGTTGTAACCACCATTACGATTCTTACTGCCAATCTGCTCACCAATGCCATAAGCGATTATATGGTAACCTTTAAGAACCAGTATCAGCCATTCACATTTACCCTTTTAGCAATGGCAGTAATACTCGTCATCTTCTACCCGCTTTTTCTCAAGCTCGAAGACTGGGTAAAGAATATCTCAGTAAAAGTTGTCAGATCAGGCAGCTCCCTCGCCGGCAAATACCTCGGGCTGCTGGCTTCATTCTTTCTCTGCATGCTGATCCTTTTCTATTTCTATGCAAGAATGTGGTATCATCTCGACTTTTTCGGAGTACTGTTCAGCGGGAAGATGGGAGGCATGTTTTGAAGACAAAAGTAAAAAGATAAAAGTAAAAAGGTAAAAGTAAAAGGATAAATGTTTAATAGTCAGTTCTTTAAGTCTCTATCCCCCGGGAGAGGGTGAGGTGCTCCCTCGGGAGAGGTTCACCGAGCTATCGAGACGGAACTTTGCGAACTTAGCGATCCGCACAGATAGCGGATGCGCTCTTTGCTGTTAATGGATTTTGCTTTTTCTTCATTCCCACGGTGTGGGTTTCTTTCCTGACTTCATCCAGACTAATTTGATATAAGATTATATTTGTAAATGAAAATATAATTCTTATTCTCCGAAAATGGAAATCCTCGCAAACTTCACCAAATTTCTTCAGGGCTGTATCACACCGGTTGCACTCATATCGGGCGTCGGATTGCTGCTTTTGACAATAACCAACAGGATTGGAAGGATCGTTGACAGAGTACGTCACCTGGTAACTGAACTTGATCATCCGCAGGCTAAACGGGAAGCAATCAAAAAAAATGAAATTCATATTCTGTTGAAAAGAGGCAGGCTTTTAAGAAACTCAATAGCCTGGTTGCTGATCGGAATGATCGCCAGCTGCCTGATTATTCCCATGTTATTGATAATGAGCTTGTTTGAAACAGATCTTAAGTCGATAGGTTATATGCTTTTTGTTATATCAATATTCTCAATCTTTATCTCTCTGATCTATTTCTTTAATGATGTGTTGCAATCTCTTCATGCGGTAAGACTTGAAGCCTCAGAACATATAAAGGAATGAAAAAAGCTGTCTTTTTTTGATGAGCTTAACCCTTCCCACATCCCCTTCCCTTAAACAATAAGGGAAGAGGTGTAAGATGCTTTATAACAATTAACTGCACCCTCCCCTTATCTCTTAAGGGGAGGGTCGGGGAGGGGTTCAAAACAATTTTTAAAAAAAAGTACTTAAGTACTGTTAATCAGCAGATCTACTTTTTATAGTTTACAACTTCCTCAACTTTCTTTCTCGGAGAAGCACCTGATGTTGCATCAACTCCTTTGTCAACATTACCGATTCGGATTGCTACAACAGCCTTACTGCCTTCCGGGATCTGGTAGGCCTCCTTTTTAAGATTGATATTCCTTGCCGGGCTGCCATATATTCTTGCACCCAATCCAAGTCCGTGTGCTGCCAGGAAAATATTCTCTGCTGCAAGTCCACAATCGAAATCATTTGTTGTCCCGGTTTGTGAAACAACACCGGAAACGATGATGATAATATTACCGGGAGTAATATCACTGATTATCTCCTTCATGGCGGCATCATCACGTATAACAGTGAATTTCCATGGCTGTGCATTCATGGAACTTGGTGCTTTAATGCCGCATTTCAGTATAATATCGAGCTGCTGATCGGTCACAGGAACATTGGTATATTTCCTTTCAGAGATAGATGAGCTGATAGCGTCTGTTACAGAGCTGGTACTCTGCGAGTACATTTTTGCACTCATTAATAATGCAATAAGCAAAAGAGATAGTTTAATTTTCATATACTTAAGATTAAAATTAGAATTTCATTTGAATCATAAAGTTAACATATTAAAAGTGAATTTTGTTCTCAGTAAATATCACATCGATATTAAATTGGATTATGCCTGAAATTATTTGGGATTTTCAGGTGATTTTTCCGGTTTGAACATTTTATTTATTCTATTGTTAAATAAATAACAGATATAAAATATTAGAAATGAAAACAGATATTAAAACCAGTCAGAGGCGAAAAGTAGTTGTGGTTGGTGCAGGTGCAGTAGGAGCAACCTATTGCTACGCTCTTGCTCAAAGTGGTCTCGCAGATGAGATAGTGATCTTAGATAAAAATGAGGAACTGGCAAAGGGGCAGGTATCTGATCTTATCCATGGTCAGCCATTCTTTCCAACAGTAATTATACGCCAGGGAACGAAGAATGATTATACCGATGCGAGTCTGATCGTTATTACCGCAGGCACTGCTCAGAAACCAGGTGAGACTCGCCTTGATCTTCTGAAAAAGAATGCAAAGATCGTCGGGGATATTGCAGAAGAAATAGCCGGGCAGAAATCGGAGGGAGTTATGCTCATTGTTACCAATCCGGTTGATGTACTGACATATGTTGCAATAAAAAAGTCGGGTTGGGACAGGAGAAGGGTTATCGGATCGGGTACAGTACTGGACAGTGCCCGTTTCCGCCATTTTCTGAGCCAGTATTGCGGAGTTGATGTCCATAATGTACACGCATATATTCTGGGTGAACACGGCGACAGTGAGCTGGCTGCCTGGTCAATGACCAACATTGCAGGAATTACTATTGATGAATATTGCCCGGTTTGTGGAAAATGCTCCGACTGGGAGACTGAAAGGAAGAATATTGAACAGAAAGTAAGGGAATCTGCTTATCATATTATCAATGCAAAAGGTTCCACTCATTATGCAGTCGGACTTGCTCTTGTTAAGATTACTGCTTCCGTTCTTAAAAAGCAGAATAGTGTCCTTACGGTTTCTGCAATGGTAAAGGGTGAATTCGGACTGGATGATGTTTGCCTCAGTGTACCATGTATTGTTTCTGAAAAGGGAATTGTGAAAATAATCAATAATCCTCTTGCAGATGAGGAGATGGTCCTTCTCAGGAGATCAGCCGGGATCCTGAAGAAGGCTATTAAGTCTCTGGAGTAGTTTATTTTTGGAGAAGGGGTTCAATGTTCAATGTTCAAGGTTCAATGTTGTAAACAATATCTTGTCTCTAAGTCTCTTAGTCCCATAGTCTCTTAGTCCCTTGGTCCCATCTCTGTATAACTCTGTGTAATAATATGGGCTTAAGGCTTAGGGCATAAGGCTTAAGGTTTAAGTGAAAAGAAGAGTTGTTGGACAAAAATCCCCTCCTGGGAGAGCCTGCCCCGACCGAAGCGTTGGGGGGGTTGGGGTGGGTTTCTTTCTTTTAATAAAACTTACTAACCATGTATATAGGAGCAAGTAGGAGATGAAAGAATAAATGTAATTTTATATCAGTTATAAATAAATGTATATGAAAAGAA
Organism: Bacteroidales bacterium; assembly: GCA_023251395.1. GTDB lineage: Bacteria > Bacteroidota > Bacteroidia > Bacteroidales > VadinHA17 > LD21. The sequence goes on along the minus strand of JAHEYW010000049.1, from coordinate 8,003 downwards.
ATATATTGGTTAATGTGATGAAGAATAAGAGCATAGCTCTGTTTATTTTTGTAATAGCCCTGATGTCGTCAGACTCATGGGCTGTTGGACCGCAGAAGGATAATGCAGCTGCCCCGGTTGTTGTCTCATCTACCTGGCTTTCAGAGAATCTCTCAAAACCGGAAGTCATTATACTTCACATTACAACCACAAGACAGGAATATGATAATGGCCACATCCCAGGTGCAGGATTCCTCTGGCCAGGATATATTGTGATTTCAACAGAAAAGGAATCAACTGTTCCTGCTCCCACATCATTTGTTGCAAAGCTGCTGAGGTCTTTGGGTGTGAATAATGATTCCCATATCATATTGTGTGGGACAAATGGGAATATCATCACGGTTTGCAGGATCTTTGTCAGCCTGGAACATATCGGCCTAAAAGGAAAAATTTCAATCCTGGATGGGGGGTATGACAGCTGGAAAAGCGCTGGTAATAAGGTCACCGCTGAATCTTCAGTCATCAAAAAAGGAAATTTCTCCCCTTCGATCAATGAAAATCTTGTCGACATTTCCTTTGTTCAGAAAAATCTCAAGAACACCTCTTACAGTATTATTGATGCAAGGGCAAAAAGTCAATATGAAGGAACTGGCGGAGGACAGAGAGCAGGTCATATTCCAGGAGCACACAATCTTCCGCAATCTGATTTTTATGATAGCAAAACCAACATTTTTCTGGATGCTGAAAAGGTCCGCCAGTCGTTCGAAAAGCTCAATATACCAGCTGGCAGCAGACCGGTGTTTTATTGTAATTCAGGAAACTCGGCAAGTGTCGATTATGTGGCAGCATTAATTGCAGGTCTCAACCCTGTGGTTTATGATGGGTCTATGGAAGAATGGGGAGCAAAGCTTGATATACCTGTCGAAAAATAGTGCGGTAATCAGACAACCGGTTGCTCCGCCGATCAAACCTCCGCAATATCCGTATGGTCTGAGCAGTTTTGAAGAACCCTCAATTATCTGAGCCCATAATCCTGCAACATAGGCTATCACCATCAATGTAAAACAAGGGCTGATAAGCCATAAACCAGATGATGATTGTAAAACCACTGATGTGCCAAAACAGAGTAATACAGCACCAGTATATACCGGATGCTTCATGACAGAATAGATACCCTTTTTTACATATTGATCAGGAGGGAAAGCATTCATAGGTAATCCTTTCCCAAAAAATAACAGGTTAAGAATACCTGCCAGGATCAGAAGAATTCCGCAAAAGACGAGAATGTAACCGGGATAGCTTATTTCAGGTACTGGAAGACTTATAACCCAGTCCGTCCTTGCTGCCCAAACGACCAGCAGAACAGGTAATACTGCTGCAAAAAGAAAACCGTAGAGAATTTTTGCAAAAATATTCTTCATCATCTGATTAACTGAATGGGATATAAATATTTAATAATCTGATGCTGCAGAGCACATATTACTAACCGGTCCCTAAATTACTAATATTATAATCCGTTTATATACTACTGATGCGTTAGATTTTAACAATAAGTCAAAGGGTCTTATGGTCTACTTTAGTTTAGCCTGGAGAAGGATAATTGTACTTAACTTTCCTCTCCTTCAAAAGGAGGGGAAACTCGATCAATTAATACTTTCAGGATAACTATGCTGAATTTTCAGTTTAAAACTTTCTGAGTTCATGCAGGAATTTTTCCTGGCATTATCAGAATCAAGCCCTGGTTTTTTAAACTCCATCATGTCAAACTTCAAAAAGAAAGAATTTTTTTATATTTGACAACTCTGTAAAAACTAAAACTATGAAAGAACTTGTACGTTGCCGACCATGTGGATTTGTTATGGAAGCGGATAAACTGGGTGATGTATGCCCGGCATGCGGACTCCCAAGGAAAGTGTTTGAACCATACAGGGAAAGGGTATCCCTCAACAGATTGAGACTGCTGAATCTTGATCTTCATCCTATTGCCATTCATCTTTCACAGGCTCTGGTTATTGCAATCCCGGTGCTGACATTGCTTACAAATTTTGTCCCGGGTCTCTTTCCTGAGGTGTTGAAGAATGTTCTTATATTTTCAGTTGTCCTTTTCCCGTTTACTCTTGTACTGGCAATTATGACCGGGGTGATAGACGGCCTTACAAGATTCAAAACCCTCAAGACTCCGCTTCTCAGGGTAAAGATCATATTCAGTCTCATAATACTGACATTATCAGTGATCCTATATAATATTGCACCGAACGAGAAACTCTATATACTAACTATTTTCGTGAGTCTGTTATCGCTTGGGGCAGGGGTACAGCTCGGATTATGGGGTAAGAAGCTTATAAATGTTATTCTTCCTGGTACCTACCCTCAGAAGAAAGGCAGCAAGACTGCACCGCCCGAGGGTGAGGCTAAGGCAACAACGGCATAAAATGAAGAAGGGGTCTCAAAGACCTCAATTTCCAGTATTTGCCCCTAAATTCTTCAAGGGGGACTTGTTGATGTACTGCTAGTTATAGAAGCCCCCCTGGGGGGCTTGGGGGTTAAAACAAGTTTCTGATACCACCTCTTTCTTTTCTCAAGCTTTTAAGAACTCCGGTGCGACGTTTTTAAGTCTTGATATATCCTCAATTTTCGTTCTTATATCGAAACCGGATATGCACTTCACATTACAGCTGCTGCAATTGCTGCATGGATTGTCACTTAATGATGCCTGGGCAAGTGTATGATATGCCTGTTCCATATTCCTGTAACCGTAAGCATACATATAGCTTCGCATGATAACAGGTATATCAAGGTTTGCAGGACACTGGGGAATGCAATTATTGCACTGGCGACAGTATAGTCCGGTTGGTGAATCAGCTGAAGCAAGTTTCAGATCATTTATTTCCTGTTCAGTCAATTTTATATTTCTGATCATAGCCAGGTTCTTTTTGAGCTGTTCAAGAGAATTCATACCTGAAATAACCGTAGAAACATTCTGATTCTGAAGAACCCATTTAAGTGCTGCATCTGTATTAAGAGGAGGAGCATCTTTCGCCCTGGCTGTACCAGCCTGGGTTTTCATAGCAACTATTCCCATGCCTGCCTTTGAAGCGTATGCTATTGCTTCATCCATTGAACTTTTGTCATTTACTTTAAAGTTATATGCAGGCATAGCCACATCAAAAACTTTGGAATCAGCGGCAGCTTTTAATGCTTCCTCCATTCCGCTGTGAGAAGCAATTCCGACAAATCTGGTCTTCCCCTGCTTTTTCAACTGCTGAAGCGCATTTAGCACTTTCTCATTCATAACAGTTTCCCGTTTGGATGCATATGGGAAAAGGAGGAAATCAACATAATCAAGTCCAAAGCGTTTTAGACTACCTTCTGCTTTTTTTATGTAAGCTTCAGCTGTAAAGTCGCGTGAAAGTGTTCCTGATCGCATATCCATGCCGTCGGGTGGCGCGGCGGTGCCAATTACAAATGAGTCCCTTGGCAGTCCTTTCAGGGCCTGGCCAACGATAAGCTCGTTGTTTCCCTCACCATAGTAAGTGGCAGAAAAGAAAAGTTTTACTCCTGCCTCATAAGCTGCCCTGATGAATCCAGGATCAGCAGCATTTGAAGTTCCCATACTTATTAGAGGAGTGTTTATTCCTGTTTTTCCAAGAGGCCTCGAGGGTAGCTCGGATGCCAGTTCAGAATTGCCCATTACAGGTCCGTCCAATATTTTGCCGGGAAGAAGGGCTGCTCCGGTAAGGCCGAGAAGACTGTTCTTTAGAAACTTACGTCGATTGTTTTCCATGGCTGATCGTTTTTATGTAGATGTTTATTCATCCTAAAATTAGCAAACTGAGATTCAATTACCAAAACAGGCATTCATTCACTATGAATCGTTTCTGCTCTGGAAATATTCCGAAGCAAAATTAATCTGCTCCGGATTCCCCAGCAGATATGCAATATCATCACCACACAGAACCGTTTCAGGTTCCGGATGCTCTATAATTTCATCACCTCTCTTTAATGCAAGAAGAGTTACTCCTGTCTTCTTTCTAAGTCCGGTTTCCAAAAGTGAAATTCCTTCAGCCAGAGAGCCCTTTTCAATTTTTACTGCCGTAATATTTATATTAGGAAATTCGTCCAAAGCAATTGGCTGGTTTAAAGTATCCTTTTCACTGAATTCACCCAGACTTGTACTTCTGAGGTGCGTTAGTATCCTGTTCATCTCTTTTTGAGGAACCAGTCTCTTTACCAGCACCCGGTTCAGAAGGTCAATAGCTATTTCAAGCTTTTCCGCAAGGACCAGGTCTGCTCCGGCCTTATAGAGCAACCCCACATTTTTAACGAGAGTTGCACGGGCAATGATATATGTCTGTTTGTTTAATAGTCTCACTTTTTCGATTATTGCCATCGATGGGATGAGGCTTCCAACCGAAACAACAACAATATCAGCAATATCAACATGTGCCTTTCTGAGGATCGGAGCATTAACAGCATCACCATATACAACAGTATCACCGCTATTCATTTTTTCCCGGGCGAGAGAAGGATCAAATATTATTGATATGTGCTTTATCTCATTCAATCTGGCCATTTGTGAGAGCTTAAGAGCGCTTGGATCTTTCCCGATTATGACCAGATGATTCTTAAAATCAGGAATTTCCATTTCCTTGAGTGGAAAGATACCGTGTATCAGGAATTGAGGAAGAGGAAGCCTGAGCATTGCTTTTGCCAGTGAAGGAGCTTGCTGGAAAATAAATGGGGTGGAAGCCATTGTAATCACTGCAACAGCAAGGAACAAATGATAATAATATTCAGGTAATAATGAACTGTCATATCCGATCCTGGCAAGGATAAAAGAGAATTCCCCCACCTGGCTTAACGCCAGTCCGATCATTACAGTTCCCTGAAATGTATGGCCGAGGATAAATCCGGTCCCACCGGCAATAATCGTCTTAATTAAGATGACCATCAGAACGCTTAAGATCACAAGCGGCAGATTATTAATTACAAATGAAAGGTCCAGGAGCATACCAATCGAAACAAAAAAGAAACTCGCAAAGACATCTTTTATCGGCTCAAAATTTCCGAAAGCATTATGACTATATTCCGATTCAGAAATAAGAAGTCCGGCAAGAAATGCCCCGAATGCCAGCGACATCCCAAGTTTTGAAGTCAGTAGAGCGACAGCGAAACAAATGAGAAAAATACTCATCATAAAGAGCTCCTGATTTCGTGTAAGAGCAATCAGGTGCAGCAGCCTGGGCAAAAGCCATTTGTTACCAAAATAGACCAGTCCAATAATGAAGATTGCCTTCACAACAAGCAGTAGTAATTCCCTCTGAATGTTCATCGAATTATCAGATAACATATTGGTCAGAAGGAGAAGAGGTACAAGAAGAAGATCCTGGTATATCAGGATTCCCAGGACAGTTCTGCCGTAATTCGATGTAAGTTCAGATCTTTCCTGAAGGATCTTCAGGACAAGAGCAGAGCTGCTGAGTGCTGCAAGAAACCCGATAAACAGGCCCGACTGCCAGTTCATCCGGTAAAAATGAGAAACCACAAAAAACACAGCAGCTGTAATTGTCACCTGGATGAATCCTCCAAAGAAGACAATCTTCCTTATCCTCAGAAGGTGCTTGAGAGAAAACTCCATGCCAATAGTGAACAGCAGAAGTACAACTCCTATCTCAGCCAGTGTATCTATCTCATGGCCTTTACCAACCAGCGAAAGAAGATGGGGCCCTGCAATTATTCCTGTCAGAAGATATCCTATAACGGTGGGGATTTTGAACCTTGTAAATATCAGATTTACAAGGGTTGAAAGGGCAAAGACAATTACAATATCCTTTAATATCGCCAGATCCATACCTTCCTGAAATATTTAGAAGTTCAGGTATTAAAGATAGACTTTTAGCGCCAAAAAGAGACCAGGGACTTTATTATGACTGGTAATTTAATTCCTCAATCACACCATTCTGAAGCGTGAGTTTGCATTTCAAAGGAAATTTTAATTTTCTTTGGAGAGATATTAAACTTCAACTTTAAACATGAAAATATTGTTCAGACTTACCCTTCTCCTGGTAATTTGGCTGATAACAGACCAATCCCCACTGCCGGCACAGGAAAAAACAAACGTACAGGTCAATGATACATCCGCGATTAAGGTTCCGTTAATTGTAAATGGTGAAGCACAAAAGATAAAGGCTTTTGAAAATCCCGATAACTGGATTAAACAGGACTTATGGGTTGAAACAGAATTCGATTCTGATGGTGATGGCAGAAAAGACAGGATGCACGTCGATGTAACACGTCCCTCTCAGACAGAATCAGAAGGTATAAGGCTCCCGGTTATCTACGAATCAAGCCCATATTTTGCAGGTACCGCTTCAACAAATAATAAATATAACTGGAATGTAAAACAGGAGCTGGATGCTGAATCACCACCAAGACTTAAAGCTCCACCAGTAAAGCGAACAGGTATACGCCCGGTAATCTCAAATTCACACGTAAATGCCTGGTTACCTTACGGATTCATCGTGGTACATTCTTCTGCTCCCGGAACGGGGCTTTCCCAGGGATGTCCCACAATCGGGACCAGGATTGAAGCACTTGCCCCTAAAGCTGTGATTGACTGGCTTAATGGAAGAGCAAAAGGTTATACCACTTCTGATGGTTATGAAGAAGTAAAAGCATACTGGACAACCGGAAAGGTAGGAATGATAGGCACTTCATATAACGGTACGATACCTTTCGCAGCTGCAACAACCGGCGTTGACGGACTGGAAGCTATAATTCCTGTTTCTCCGAATACCTCTTATTATCATTATTACAGGGCGAATGGGCTGGTAAGAAGTCCTGGCGGCTACCTCGGTGAGGATGTTGACGTTCTTTATGACTTTGTACATTCAAATCCCGACAGGTGCGACTATTGCGACAGTGTTTACAGGAAGAATATCATTCTTGGAAATATTGACAGAAAGACTGGGGACTATAATACATTCTGGGCTGAACGTGACCTGATGAACTATATGAAGGATTTCAAGGCAGCAACTCTCTTTACACACGGATTTAACGACTGGAATGTAATGATCAGCCACAGTGCCAGATTTATTAATGTGTTAAAGGATAAAGGTATTCCATACCAGATATATTTTCACCAGGGAGGGCATGGCGGAGAACCTCCTTTCAGCATGATGAACAGATGGTTTACCCGTTATCTTTTTGGCATTCAGAATAATGTTGAACAAGATCCTAAAGCCTGGATTGTCCGCGAGAATGATGACAGACTTAAACCAACTCCATATTCAGATTACCCCAACCCGGAGGCTAAGATGGTAAAGTTTTTTCTGACCTCAGGTGGAAACAAGTCAGGTTCACTTGTCACAAGAAAAGTCTCAAGGCAGGGCAATAAATCAATTGTTGATGATTATTCTTTCACAGGTAGCACCCTTGCACAATCTGAAAGCCATGAACACAGGTTATTATTTCTGACTCCGGTATTAAAAGAACCTGTTCATATCTCAGGTGTACCGACAATAACTATCAGGGCTGCAAGTGATAAGCCGGCAGTTAACCTGTCGGTATGGCTGGTTATTTTGCCATGGACACAAGATTCAGGTTCCAGACTCATAGATAATATAATAGACAGGGGATGGGCCGATCTGAGGAATTATAAATCTCTTACAGAAAGTAAACCACTTCAGTCCGGGAAATATTATGAGATGACTTTCGATCTGGAACCTGATGACCAGATCATACCGGCAGGTAAGCAGATCGGGCTGATGATCTTTTCAACCGACAAGGAATTTACACTCTGGCCAGAACCGGGAACGAAGCTCACAATAGATCTTGACGGAACATCAATAACACTCCCGCTTGTAGGAGGAGGAGAGGCGCTCAAGTAAAAAGTTCAAGGTTCAAAGTTCAAGGTTTAACCGCCCTCCTGTCGCCTGATGTCTCAGTCCTTAGTCTCTGTGTATTACCTCTGTGTGATATCTCAACCCAGCAACTGCTTTACTTTAGCTGAGATTTCTCTTCCG
>JAHEYW010000239.1 GCA_023251395.1 Bacteroidales bacterium | reverse complement strand
TAAAAATTGCTCCTCCCGGAGAAGGAGTTATTATTGGAAGTAAATATGTGGAATTCACCAGGGATATATATTCTGATGAAGGCAATGAAGGGGCATTAAAAGACATCTTACACTGACCTGCTCATCAGGATTAATGAATCTTTGAGAAGATTTGTTTAAACAAAATTATGCGAATATTGTTATGATTTCAGTAATCGACTATTAGATATTTGGAAATCCATAAACAATAATATCATGTCAAGGATAAATGTAGTTTTGCCGGCAATGGGCGAAGGAGTGATAGAAGCTACAATAAATAAATGGCTGGTAAAGGAAGGAACAGTTGTAAATGAAGAGGATCCCATTGTGGAAGTGGCTACCGACAAGGTCGATTCGGAGGTACCATCTCCCGCCACTGGCACTTTGATCCAGATTATTGTTCCGGAGGGTACTATTGCCAGGGTTGGTGCGGTGATCGCCATCCTGGAAAATGACAAAGAATATAAGCCTGAGGAACCACTGGTTGCAAAAGAGGTTGAGAGGATTAAAGGAACTATTAATTCAGTAAAACAGGAGAAAAAAGAAGAGGAATTAATCTCTAAAGAGCTGAAAAGCAGAACAATATCAGGGAAATTCCTGTCACCACTTGTAAGAAGCATAGCCGCCAGAGAAGGTATAAATTACAGCGAGCTCGATAAATTGACTGGTACCGGAATGGATGGACGTATAACCCGGGATGATATTTACAGACTCATAAAGTCTAAAGACCAGGAAAAAGAAGAAAAGTCTTTAGTTCAATCCAAGATTAAAAATGAAAAAAGGACTAAGGAGGAACCTAAAGGGTCAGGAGTTGATGAGGTAGTTGAGATGGACAGGGTCGGAAAACTGATTGCAGAACACATGGTGATGTCAAAAAGAACATCTGCTCATGTAACTTCTTTTATAGATGCTGATGTGACAAAAATGGTAATATGGAGGAATAGCATCAAAGACAAATTCCAGGCAAAGGAAGGCCAGAAACTAACCTTCACTCCGGTATTTATTGATGCTGCAGCAAGGGCTCTGAATGATTTCCCTATGGTCAACATTTCTGTCGATGGGTCAAAGATCATTAAAAAGAAGAATATTAATATTGGTATGGCTACAGCATTACCGGATGGAAACCTGATAGTACCGATAATAAAAAATGCAAATGAAAAAAGTATTACAGGACTTGCCAGGGCTGTCAATGATCTGGCTGAACGGGCAAGAGCAAACAAACTTAAACCCGATGAAATCAGTGGAGGTACATTCACAATAACCAATTTTGGATCCTATGATAATCTGGCCGGAACACCAATTATAAATCAACCTCAGGTAGCTATTCTCGGAACAGGTGCCATAAGAAAAATGCCGGCAGTCATTGAAACCAGCGAAGGTGATATGATTGCTGTAAGACATATAATGATATTATCGCTCAGTTATGATCACAGGGTCATTAATGGGGCACTCGCAGGGAAGTTCCTCAAAAAGGTAAAAGAAATCCTTGAGAACTATAATGCAGATCTTTAATGAAATGTATATTCTTTGACCTGAAAGCAATGAAATATAGTTAGTGGTATAAAAATGTTAGACCTGATTTTTTTACATTTTATCTAAAAATAGAATGATTTGGTAAAAAGCTAATGGGAGATTTTTCCAATTATCAATATTTCTGCTATATTAGTACCTTTGAGTATTGAAACACTAAGATCTTATGAAGAGGGCCTTCCTTTTATTGTTGATTTTTTCTGTCGTTTTTACTAAATTCTCAGCTCAGGTAAATACAGAAAACAGGAAAAAGTTTATAGAAGCCGAAGGCTTTGTTCTTTATGAAGAATATAAAGATGCTTTACAGTTGTACGTGGAACTTCTCGCGGAAGATTCTCTTAATGCTAATCTGAAGTACAGGATAGGCCAATGTCTTATAAATATTCCGGGTAGAAAGACTGAATCAATTAAGTATCTCGAAGAAGCTGTTACAAAAATCAACCTGAAATATAAGGAGGGTAAGTTTAAGGAAACCGGTGCACCATATGATGCTTACTATTTCCTTGCTAATGCTTACAGGGTTAATAATCAGCTTGAGAAGGCAATAGATACATATGAACTCTTCAAGAGAAACCTCGATCCCAAAGTATATAAAGAGGAAGTCGTTGATCTTCAGATTCAGTCATGCCGGAATGCAATGGAACTTATGAGGGTTCCAATATATGTCAAAAAGGAAAATCTGGGTCCTGTAATCAATGGACGTTTTTCCGATTTTAATCCGGTTATTTCAACTGATGAGGAAATACTGGTATTTAACAAGAGTGAGCAATTTCAGGATTTTGTCTATTACTCAAAAAAAGTTAATGGAAAATGGGCACCTCCAATAGATATTATCCCTGAATTCGGACTTGGATTTGAACTAAAGAACTTTGTAACATCAATTTCCAATGATGGCAGAGAATTATATGTCTACAGACCCGGTGAAGACTACGACGGAAGTATTTATGTCAGCAAGAGGGATAAAAACGACAGATGGTCTAATCTCATCAGGCTAAATGATAATATCAATACCAAATTCTGGGAATCCCACGCCACTGTTTCACATGACGGGAAACAGCTTTTTTTTACTTCAAACAGGAAAGGCACTTACGGCGGATTGGATATATATGTTTCAAGACGTGATACTGCTGATAACTGGGGACCTGCAAAAAACCTGGGTCCTGTTATTAACACCGAATATAATGAAGAGAGTCCATTTCTGGGGAAAGATGATAAAACACTGTACTTCAGCTCAGCAGGGCATTTTAATATGGGAGGATATGATATCTTTTATTCCACTCTTCTCGACAATGGACAATGGGCGAAACCACTCAATTTAGGATTCCCCCTGAATACAACCGATGATGATCTCTTCTTCAATCCCGTTAAAGATGGATACACTGCTTATTATGCTTTTGAAGATTCAACTACAAATGGATTACAGGATATATTCAGAATTGAAGTATTTTCAAAAGACCATCCCAGAAAATTTCTTGTAAGAGGTGTTGCCCAGGTGAAGGACCTGTTAAGCATTTTTAGGGATAGCGTTAAGGTCAGTGCCCTAAATATTGAGAATCCTGAAGCTCCGGTAATTGTCTACACCAATCCTGCTACAGGGGAATATAAATTTGAACTCCCTAACGGCAATTATTCCATTTCATTTGAAGCTTCAGGAGCTTCAAAGCAAATCAGCAATATAGAATTACCTCTGACGGGCAAGTCTGATAGTGTTATTGTTCCTGTTCAGGCGCTCCCAAAACTTGATCTCAGTGCTGACATGGATATTCAAAGTGCCCGTAACGTCACTGCATCAAAAGGCGATACGCTGGTTATTCCGATACGGGCAGAACAAAATTCTGTTCTGGTGATAGAACACTGGGTTGGCGACTCCCTCGTTCAAACTGAAACCCATATAATTTCTGATACTTCGGGATATAAATACAAGACTATTCCTCTTACAGGAGACAATAGAATTGTATTTAAGCTGACGGATAAATATAATAACACAGCTTCATCTGAGGTTTTCATAAAACGTGAAAAACCTGCCCCTGCATTGCCAGTAGAGGAACCTCTTTATACAAAAGTAATTTCCCGCAAACAACTGAACACATTTGTTTCCATCGCAAAATCAAGATCTGATGAAAACCTTGGCAGGATTATCGACGGCGCAAAAATCACAGGAAAGAAGTTCGCGAAAATAGATGACGTGATTACGTATCTGAAAGAAGAAGCTAAAAAGCATTTTTCAGATCCGGCTGCTGTTGACAAGATGGCCCTTACTGTTGCTGTACTGGATAATGTGCTGACTCAGGCAGCAGTGGATATTTTAGCTGCAAATTCATCTGGTGAAATTAAGACCCTCCTTAGCAATTTAGATATCTATAAGTCAGGATTAACAACATGGGCAGATCTTCAGAAGTACATTTCCGAAAGGATGACAGGGTATCGTCCTGAAATCCTGAATAATCTGGCAGCCAATATACTCTCAGGTTCGGATCCGGCAATTGACAAGTTAAGGGAGAAAATACTGGTTTTCTCAAGCAATTTCAAGAAAGGGGACTTAATAAAGAAGTCTGTAGATGCAACTGATAAGAACAAAATCAAGAATAGTGAAGATTGGCTGAAATCGGTATATGATCTTTCTGTTGCAGCCGGTGTAAAAGATTCCGAAATGGCGGGGATGATAGCTATTCTTAGTTCCTTACCAGGTACTGACAGGAAAAAATATCTTGAAGACATGCTGGCTTGTTCTGACGAAAAACTTACAGAATTTATAAATAACACTGATTTCCGAAATACTTCAGGGAAATCGCCAAAAGATATCATTCTGAATCTATTAAAATCAAGAAATAAAGGATTTTTCACTGACAACTCCCTGTTTAGAGTTCCTGTTTGTCTGATCGTATCAAAAGATATACCTTCAGATATTATATCATCACAGGCTCATACCGAAAAACAAAATAACCTTTGGATAATATGGGTTGTACTGGGAGCTGGCATTATTGGATTCTTTTTTATCTACAGAAACAGGAAGAAAACCGATAAACAAAACTAAACCTACCAGCGCAAATCAACCCTCCTGAAAATTGTAATATTCTCCTGATCAGCTTTTACCAGGCCAGGGGAACTACATTATTTTTGTGCCCCATTTGTTTTTGTGTAACTGATCCAGCCTGGATGATGGCAGAATGTTTAATTGCAAAGTCATATTTCAAATAACGAGTCTATTTATGACAAGATAATATTGTAAAGAGATAATTTTTTTAATAAA
>JAHEYW010000238.1 GCA_023251395.1 Bacteroidales bacterium | reverse complement strand
TCAGTAGGATCCTGTTTTTCACCAATAATAACAGGTATATCCTCTTTAATAATCCCTGCCTTCTCAGCCGCAACTTTTTCTAAAGTGTCCCCAAGAAGGTCCATATGATCATGACCTATATTGGTGATTATCGAAAGTACCGGAGTAATAATATTCGTAGAGTCAAGTCTTCCTCCCAGACCAACCTCAACAACTGCTACATCAACGCCACATGATGCAAAATAATCAAATGCCATTGCTACTGACATCTCAAAAAAGGAGGGATTGATTTTTTTGATAATATTAATATTCTGTCCGACAAAGGTAACAACAGCCTCTTCAGGGATCATCTTACCATCTACCCTTATCCTTTCTCTGTAATCAGTCAGATGAGGAGATGTATAAAGGCCTGTCTTATATCCTGCTTCCTGGAGAACTGAGGCTATCATATGAGAAACAGATCCTTTGCCATTTGTTCCGGCTACATGTATTGAGTTAAACCTTCTGTGGGGATGGCCAAAATGCTCATCAAGAGCGATTGTATTGTGCAGATCAGCTTTATATGCAGCTTTCCCGATCCGGTGAAATGCCGGAAGATGTTTGTACAGGAATTCTATAGTTTCGTTATATGTCATTTATTTGTCTTGGAGTCTTGCTGGTCGTTATATTATGCAATAATCAATCGTTTAGCCTTTACTTATGCCAACTGCCTTTTTACTTTCTTCTTCCTCCGACTTCGCCGGACGAAGCCTTGGCGAAGGAGGATTACTTTTTACTTTTGTCTTTTTACTTTTGTCTTTTTACTTTTATCTTTTTACTTTTGTCTTTTATCTTTTACCCTTTATCTTCCCAGTAATTTCTCCTGATCTTTTCCGGTTCAAATCTATCCGGTAACGTCTGTGGTAAAGAGGCAGGTACACCTATTGAAATAATTGCCAGTGGCTGAATATGTTCCGGCAGTCCGAATATCTCCTTCACAGCTTTTTTCCTTTCCGCTCTAGGCTCAATCCCAAGCCAAACCGCTCCGTGGCCCATTGAGTGTGCAGCAAGCAGTATATTCTGTACAGATGCCGAACAATCAAGTAAATAATACCCCTTCGAACTTTCCAGCTTTTCATCCCCACATACTACAATTGCATGACTGGCATGTTCCAGCATTTTTGCGTAAGGATGAAATTTTATTATCCGTCCAATCGCCTCCCTGTCGTCTACAATAAGAAAATGCCAGGGTCGCTTATTATTAGCCGAAGGTGCATACATACCTGCCCTCACCATCTCCAAAATATCTTTTTCCAGGATCTTATCACCGGTATACTTTCTGATACTTCGCCTGGATATCAGTCCTTCATAGAGTTCCATCCGATATATTAAAATTTGTCATCAACTGATTTAACATTCAAAGATAAACAGTCTGATTGATTCATACCATTCTTTTTTTTGTTGAACTGTCACTTCTTTTTTTCAACATTAATCTTTCCCCAATAAGACATCATCTGCTTCCAAAAGTTACCTGCCCCATTCGGAAACAGTATGGCATTCATCTGGCACTTTAAAAGTTTTGAACAAAAACATTATTGATATGTTTTTCATTCATTATTCTGATAATTATTGAATAATGTTGATATCAGGGCGTTATTGTTAAAAATTTGATCCCTCCCCGTTTTAATTTTTACATACTTTTGTTAATCGCAATATTACAATTGGTGCCTCAAGATAACTAACTGAATTTAAACTGATTGATAATGAAGAAGAAACACAACAAAAAGCTCTTTATATTAGACACTAACGTATTGCTTCACGATTATTTATGCATTTACAATTTTGAAGAAAATGATGTTATAATACCAATTGTTGTCCTTGAGGAACTTGATAAATTTAAAAGGGGAAATGATCTGATCAATTTCCATGCGCGCGAGTTTACCAGGGAGCTCGACAAACTTTCTGGTGATATGCTTCTTACAGCTAATATTCCTCTTGGTGATAACCTCGGTAACCTGCATATCGAAACCGGCAGAGAGTTTTCTGAAAAGGTTAACCAGTCTTTTCCTGAAAAAAGTCCTGATCACAGGATCCTGGCTATTGCTGACTATGTTTTTACAACCAATAAGGACAAAACAGTTGTTCTGATCACCAAGGACATAAACTTAAGAATGAAAGCCAAGTCGCTGGGTATTCTTGCTCAGGACTATCAGAATGACAAAGTTGCAAACCTGGATGATCTATATAAAGGCATTAAAACCATAGAGGGTGTAGATCCGGCTTTGATAAACAGACTTTACGAAGTTCCTGAGGGTGTGCCAGCTACTGAATTCAAGATTGATGATGATCTGAATGGCCATAAATTTTATATTTTAAGGAATAACGGATCGAGTGCACTTGCTCATTATAATCCTGTCGGTAAGCTTCTCAACAGGGTAATGAAGCAGACTACATATGGTATTGAACCAAGGAATGCAGAGCAGACATTTGCACTTGAAGCACTTTCAAATCCTGATATTCAGTTAGTTTCATTAACAGGTAAAGCAGGAACCGGAAAAACCCTGTTGGCTCTGGCTGCTGCACTTCAGCAACATAAGAGATATAAACAGATCTTCCTCGCCAGGCCTATCGTTCCGCTGGCAAACAGAGATCTTGGTTTTCTGCCCGGGGATGTGAAAGAAAAGATGGATCCATATATGCAGCCATTATTCGATAATCTGACTGTAATAAAACACAAATTCAGCCATCAAAGTCCGGAATTTCTGAGAATAAACGATATGATGAAGGAAGAAAAGCTTGTGATAACCCCTCTTGCATATATCAGGGGAAGAAGCCTTTCAAGCATCTTTTTCATTGTGGATGAAGCACAAAACCTTACTCCACATGAGATAAAGACCATTATTACAAGAGCCGGTGAAGGCACTAAAATGGTTTTCACAGGCGATATTGAACAGATTGATTCACCATATCTTGACTCTGCTTCTAACGGACTAAGCTACCTCTCAGATAAAATGAAAGGCCAGGATATTTTTGCTCATGTAAATCTGGTAAAAGGAGAAAGAAGTTTCCTTGCAGAACTTGCAAGTAAATTACTTTAATAATACAAAATGATTAAGACCCTTCTACTGGTCCGGCATAGCAAACCTGAAAGCAGAATAAGTAACCTGAAAGACTACGACAGGTCTCTCACAAAAGAGGGTATTTCCGATTCAAAAAAAATGGCAGTCCATCTTCTTGAATCAGGGATTATACCAGATTATATTGTCACAAGCTCCGCAAACAGAGCAATTGAGACAGCTTACTGTTTTGCAGAAATAATGAAAGTTCCAGAAGCGAAAGTAATTTCTTCAAGGAACTTTTACTACGGTAGCCCGCATACTATTCTTGATGAGGTTTTACTTCTTCCGGATGAAGCAGATTGCCTCCTGGTTATTGCACATAACCCAGGAATATCTGAGCTTTCAAGAATTCTCTCTTCCGGAAAATCATCGTTCATGAATAATACCCAGGTTTCAATATTTGTATTCGAAACAGAAAAGTGGTCAATGATTGAAAAGGTCAAACCGATTGCATTTAAAAGCGTCGAATTAGAAGACCTTGACAAATTATAAATTAATCCGGTTAAAAGCATAATCAGTTAGTATTGTATCTTTGCCAACTGTTAATTATTCATGTATTATGAAATCAAAGCTTTCTTTTCCAATCATTTTAATTGTTGCTCTTCTGTTATCATCATTATCAGCAACATCTCAGACCAGACCAGGCTCCGTTAGCATAAATACAACTCTTTTGTTTAATGGTAAAGATCTCAATAACTGGATATTCAATCTTAAAGACCCCAAAGTTAATCCAACAGAAGTATTTGGTGTTAAGGATGGCGTGATCGAGATAAAGGGTGACCCCTTCGGATATATGAGAACGAAAGATATGTATTCAGATTATCTCCTTCATGTTGAGTGGAGATGGCCCCTGGAAGCGACCAATAGCGGTGTATTTATTCATGCACAAATGCCAGACACAATCTGGCCTAAATGTTATGAATGTCAGCTTCAGGCAGGCAATGCAGGCGATTTTATCTGTGCGAATGGTTCTGACATGAATGAGCGGGTTGACAAAACGGTCAGGAAAATAAAAAAAGCAGGTGCTTCTTCTGAAAAGCCTGTTGGGGAATGGAACACGATGGAGGTTATCTGCAAGGGAAATACAATTGAAGTGTATGTGAACGGGGACCTTAAAAACAAAGGTACCGGATTGACCATATCTAAAGGATATATATGCCTTCAATCTGAAGGTAAACTGGTGGAATTCAGAAACGTATGGCTGAGGCAAGAAAAAAAGTAGCTTTTCATACTCTGGGCTGCAAACTCAATTTTGCTGAAACCTCAACAATATCGAGATCCTTTCCTGAAGAAAAATATGAGAGGGTTTCTGCAAACGAGCATGCTGATATATTTATTATTAATACATGCTCGGTAACCGATGTCGCAGACAGAAAATGCAGGCAGGCAATAAAAAAATTCATAAACAGGTCTCCTGATGCTTTTATTGCAGTCGTGGGATGTTATGCTCAGCTGAATCCACAGGAAGTCTCATCAATCCCGGGAGTTGATCTTGTTCTTGGTACAAATGAGAAATTCAATCTTGCAAAATATATTGAGGATCATAAAAAAGGGCCAGATCCGGAAATACATTCATGTGCCCTTTCTGAAGAAGACTCCTTTAGCCCTTCATTTTCAATGGGAGACAGAACAAGATCTTTCCTAAAGGTCCAGGACGGCTGTGACTATGGATGCTCTTATTGTACCATTCCAGCTGCCAGGGGCAGGAGCAGAAATCCTTCGATAAGGCTTC